>JBPEXK010000411.1:0-1063 GCA_052031745.1 Marinobacter sp.
GGAACCGTCGGTGAGCGCATCGAACTGACGTCGCAGCTGCTCCCGGTTGATGCCACTCAGGACCCGGCTCACCGACGGCATCAGGTAGCGGTCGGCGTTCAGCAGCAGGGCCGCCAGCACCGCCCCGGACCTCAACTCCGGATGGCCCAGCTCGGTCGAGGCCAGTAACCAGGCATCCTGGAGCAGCTCGATCAGCAGGGGCGAGAAAGACGGGTAAGGCTCGGCCGACTGGCGTTCCCCGGTCAGGCTGTCTCCGACCAAGGGCAGCAGGGTCTGATGGTCCACGCCGGTGTGGGCCAGGATCTGGCGCACATCGGACAGGGGCGTCTCCAACAATTTGAAAAGCAGGTGCGCCGGGGTGATTTCCGCCCCCTGGCGACTGATGCACAGCGCGGCAGAGGCCTCCATGGCCACCCGGCAAGTGTCGTTCAGGCGCCCGATCAGCGCCGGCAGTTCTACCCGAATCACAGTGATGTCCTTATTTAGGTAGTTGTTCCAGTACGCTGAGCACATCCTCGATGCGGTCGTTCAGCGCCATGTTGTAAAGGGTGTACACGGCCGCCATGGTCAGCCCGAACAGGCCGGCAATGCCCCACAGCGACCAGCCGCGGCGCAGCCGGTTTCGGGCCGGAGTGACCTGGGCCAGGGCATCGGTCAGCGGTCCTGTTGGGGCGTCTCCGTTCAGCTCCCGCAGTTTTTCGTACAGGCCCCGGACGATCTGCTGGTACTCCTCGCGGCCGTTTTCCAGGACCTTGTACCGACCCTCGAAACCCAGCGACAGGCAGAGATAAAGGAAGGCCAGCATGTCCCGGTAGCGGGCCGGTTCCTGTTCCATGCGCCCGAGAATGGCGAACACCTTCTCGCCGCCCCAGGTCTCGTTGTGGAAGCGCGACAGCAGCGAATGCTGGGACCAGATGCTGTGGGCGCCCCAGTCGGTGCCGAGCACCGCCTCATCGATGAAGGCGCACAGGGTGTAGCGGTAGGCCACCACGATGCGACGCTCGTAGCCCTGCTCGATCAATTCCCGATCGATGGCGGTGATTTCCTCCACCACCTGCTGGTA
>JBPEXK010000412.1:0-1244 GCA_052031745.1 Marinobacter sp.
TATTGGGACGCCGAGATCAAGCGGGCGCAGGTGACCGGCCTGAACGGGTTCCCGGTCTTTACCCGCAAGGCGTGCAGCGATGTGTCCTTCGTCTCCTGCGCGACCAAGCTGCTGAACATGACCGACCGGATCTATCCGCAGTTTGCGACCCACAACGCGCACTCGGTCTCCACGATCCTGGAACTGGCCCAGGCCAAGAAGGTGACCAACTACGAATTCCAGCGCCTGCACGGCATGGGTGAATCCCTGCACAACGAGGTGCTGAAGGCGAGCGGCGTGCCTTGCCGTATCTACGCCCCGGTGGGTCCCCACAAAGACCTGTTGGCGTACCTGGTGCGTCGCCTGCTGGAGAACGGTGCCAACAGCTCGTTCGTGAACCAGATTGTGGACAAGAGCATTACCCCGGAAGAGATCGCCAAGGACCCCATCGACTCGGTCAAGGAGATGGGCGATAACATCTCCAGCAAGGCGATCGTGCACCCGTACAAACTGTTCGGTGAGCAGCGTCGCAACTCCAAGGGTTGGGATATCACCGATCCGGTCACTGTGGAGCAGATCGAAGCCGGTCGCGGTGCCTACCGCACCCACCGCTGGAAAGGCGGTCCGCTGATTGCCGGCGAGGTGGCTGGTACCGAGGTGCAGGTGGTGCGCAATCCGGCCGATCCCGAGGATCTGGTGGGGCACGTCACAATGGCTTCTGAGGCCGATGTGAACACCGCCATTACCGCCGCCGAGCACGGCTTCAAGACCTGGTCCGCCATGTCTGCGGACGAACGCGCGGCCTGTGTGCGCAAGGTTGGCGACCTGTACGAGGAGAACTCCGACGAGCTGTTCGCGCTGACCACCCGCGAGGCGGGCAAGTCACTGCTGGACGCCATCGCCGAGATCCGTGAGGCGGTGGATTTCTCCCAGTACTACGCCAATGAGGCGCTGCGCTACAAGGACGCCGGCGAAGCTCGCGGGCCGATGGTGTGCATCTCACCGTGGAACTTCCCGCTGGCGATCTTTACCGGTCAGATCCTGGCCAACCTGGCGGCGGGCAACACGGTGCTGGCCAAGCCGGCCGAGCAGACTTCGCTGCTGGCGATCCGTGCCGTCGAGCTGATGTATGAAGCCGGTATCCCCAAGGATGCCATTCAACTGCTGCCGGGCACCGGTGCCACCGTGGGTGCGGCGCTGACCTCGGACTCCCGGGTTTCTGGCGTCTGCTTCACCGGTTCCACCGTCACTGCCCAGCGCATCAA
>JBPEXK010000413.1:0-4707 GCA_052031745.1 Marinobacter sp.
ATCCATCGCCTTTGGGAATCCACCACGTAGGTCTAATTGCAATGGTTCCAAGGTGACGGCGATTTTTTACTGGAAATCACCTATTTTTCCGCTCAGCTAATTGTTTTCCCGAAGGTTTTCCGCGTTCTTTTTTTTACACGATCGGCATACCCCTAAACTGTCCGCACTGGTAAACTCCTTCTCTATATCAATAACATCAGATTTCTGTCGCACGTTCCCCGTGCAAGGTGATCATCAGGGGTATCCATTTGGCCTTGCTTCCGTTTCGCCAGTCCAAGTCAAAACGCTTCGAGCGCCTGGTCCATCCGCACCTCCGAACCCTGCATACGTTCGCTTACCGGCTCACCGGTAATCAGCACGATGCCGAGGATCTGGTGCAGGATGTGGTGACCAAGCTGTTCCCGAAAGTGGACGAGCTTGAGCAGGTGGAAGAGTTACGCCCCTGGCTGCACCGGGTTCTGTACCGGCACTTCGTCGACACCCTGCGTAAGCGGCCGGTGGGACGAGAAACCAGCGCGAGCGCCCTGGATCGGCCCGAGCACCAGACCACCTTCCTGGAATCTCTGCCCAGCGCCGAGCTGGACCCCATGAGCCACACCGACAACGATCGGCGTAGCTCATTGCTCAGCAGGCTGATCAATGAGTTGCAACCAGACCAGCGCACCTTGCTGCTGCTGCACGACTCGGAAGGCTGGCGCCAGGAGGACATCGCGGAGATTCTGGACGTGCCCCTGGGCACCATAAAATCCCGCCTACATCGGGTGCGTGCACAATTGCGAGAAAAATTGCAAAAGGAATTGGAACCTTTTGAGACACGGCAGCGTGGATGTCAGTGAGGTGAATGCGATGAACTGCAGCGAATTCAAAAACGATGTAGACGCCCTGGCCGCTGGCGAGGTGTCTGAGATGACCGAACGCGCGATGCGAGACCACGCCGCGTCGTGCAGCGATTGTGCCATGGCCTTAGCTACGGCTCAGTACATTGCTGACCAGCTGGCAGCGGATCGCACGCCGGAACCGGACAGTGATTTCGAAGCGCGCATCCTGAGCCGGGCCACGGGCTCGCAGAAAAAACACGGAAGCTCGCCCATCTGGGGCGGCGCCATTGCGGCAGCCCTGGCGGTAGGCGTCTTCATCGGCAGCCAGTTTACATCGGCGCCAGGATCGAAGACCGAAGTCGTCAACGCTGAGCCGGGTACAGCAACCGAAATCACCGCACCACGACAGCAGACCGTTCGGGTGGCGTTTACGTCGGCCCAGGCGGTGGACAATGTGACACTGACCCTTGAACTGCCGCCCAACATGGAGCTCGCTCCGTTCCCTGGGCGCCATAAAGTGAGCTGGAAAGTGAACCTGAAACCCGGGGACAACCTGTTGGCACTGCCAATGAACGTCCTGTTCCCAGGCGAGGGAACCCTCGTTGCTCACCTGGGCGAAGGCGAAAAACGTAAAACGTTCAAAACTGACATTGGCAAATTAATGGAGCCATCGTCATGACCTTTTTGATGAACCAGATGAAGCGGATTCCCCAGATTGCCCTGATGGGCGCCTTGCTTGCCCCAGGCATGGCAGCGGCGCAATCGGACCTGGATATCACCATGCGCATGGTGGCGGATGACGAGGCCCTGGATTCCTCGTTTGCCCAGGAAATGCAGATTCCCGAATCGGTTAACGAACTGGATGTAGACCAGAGCTTCGAAACACTCGAGGCCGGCGAACTGTCATCCGAGGCTCAGGAACTGAGCGAGGGCCTTTCTTTGCAAGCCCGCGAGACCCGGGATGCCCTCAACGCCGAACTGCCGGGTGAGACCGCTATTGAGCAACCGGCCATCGATCTCCCTGGGGCTGATTTGCCCGGGGCGGAGCTGCCAGGCGGCGACCTGCCCGAGCCGGATCTGCCGGTAGACCAGCTGCCCGATCCTGACCTGGACCTGCTGCAGAACAGCACGTCTACACTGGATAGCGTAACCGGCCAATAACAACCGACTGCTCAAGCCAGCAGCCGATCCTCTTGATGCGTGACGATTCCGTTTACGTAGGCTTCCCCTTTGTCTAGGTGAAAACTTCCTTGTGTGCTAGGTTAGTCCTTTCGTGCCAGAGCACCGGTGCGACTGAATGGCTCAACCTTTATCAGCTCCAAGGGATATTCGCTTGTTATCTCGACTCTTTTCGCCACTGCTGGTCACCCTCGCCCTAGCCGCGCCAATTCCGGCCCTGGCCGACGCCGACACAGCAGCGGCCAGACAGCAGATGAAGGAAGGCATTGCCGCATTTCAAAGCAACAACCTGGAGAAAGCTCGGGAACTGCTCGAAGCTGCGGCTTCCCGCCTGGACTCCCGCGCCTTGACCTACAACCTCGGGGTGCTCTATTACAAGCTCGGCGAATACGAGCTGGCCGAACAGCGGTTCCGCGACCTGCTCGATACCAAGCAACGTGCTCTCGCCTTCTACAACATCGGCCTGATTGCACTGGCCCAGAACGACGATCGCAAAGCCCGCGCCGCCTTCCGGCAATCCGCACTGGCAAGCTCCGAAAGCGACAATGAGAAGCTGGGCAAACTGGCCATGGCCCAGCTCCAGGAACTGGGTACTGCTCCGCCGCCCCCGGCCTGGCAGGCGCTGTTTTCCCTGGCCGGTGGCTACGAAGAGAACATCGGGCTATTTCCTGACACCGCCTCAAGCAGCCTGGACGATGCATTCCTGGAGTCCGTGGCCGTGGTGTCCGGCTACCCGCTGCGGAAGGGCGACGATGCCCTGAAAACCCAGATTCAGCTGTACGGCCGTCAATACCAGGATGAGGACGACTTCGATACTCATCTGGTGCGACTGGATACTGCCTGGGAGCACTCGGCCGCCCCCTACCGCCTGAGCCTCGGCCTGGGCGGGGACCAGCTCTGGCGCGGCGGCAGCTCCCAGGAACATCGAGCGCGCTTGACCGGCCAACTGGCCAACGGCGCCTGCCAGCTAGGCTCGGAGACGGCGCGCTGCACCGTCGGCATTGATATCGAGCAGGTGTACGCCGACGAAACCCTTGAGGCCTACGACGGCCAGCACTACCGCCTCGACCTCCGCTATCGGGCCAAGAAAGACGCCTGGCGGGGCGACATCCGCTACCGGGTGGACTACGACGACCGGGAAAACCTCGACACCGGACGGGAGTTTTACAGCGTCTCGCCCCTGGGTCAGACCCTGAAATTCGGCATCGGCTACGCCTTCACCTCCGCCTTCGAGCTCGGCACATCGATCGGCTACCGCCACAACTATTACCGCGACGCCCATCGGCTATTCACCGCCAACGGCCTGGAAGAAACCAATCGCCGTGACCACCGGCTGACCTTCGGCCTGGATGGCGAGTACCGCTTTAACAGCACCCTGTCGATGCTGCTGAACCTGCAAATGGTGGACAACGACAGCAACATCGCCCGTTACGATTACGAGCGGGCCACTGGCAGCCTCGGAGTAGCCGTTCGGCTGTAAGTTCGATCTGGCAGATTGGCAAAGCACGGGGTACTCTCAAATAAGCCCGGGGCGCGCAGACTCCGGGCTTATCAACAAGGAGAGTTACCATGCCCGCAACCCACGTAAACCTGTTTACCCTAGCCAGTCGGCGCCTGCGACTGGTGTTATTCGCTTTTCTCGCCCACTTCGCCCTTGCCGGCGCCCCGGTGTACGCCGAGGACCTGACCAGTGCTCGGGTGCAAAACTTTCTCGCCAGCCTGACCGCCGCCCAGGCCCTGGAACCGGAACTTGAAGCCATCCAGGACGAGATGGAGGCCGAGTCTATGGACCCCAACTCGGAAATGCCCGATTTCGGACGGATTTTTTCCAGCACGGTGGAGAACATGGAAGGCCAACCGGTGTACAGTCGGCTGGAGGACATTGTCCAGGAGCACGGCTTTGCCGACCTGCAGCAGTGGGGCCGGATTGGTGACCGCATCTTCCAGGCCTGGATGGCCATCGAAATGCAAAAGGAAGCGCCCCTGGCTCAACAGGAAATTGCCGACGCCCTGGCGGAAATCGAGAGCAGCCCGCACATGACCGAGACCCAGAAGGCGCAGATGCGCGCGATGATGGAGGGCGCCATGGGCGCCATCGAAAGTGCCCGCAACGCGCCACCGGCCGATCTGGAAGCGATTCGCCCCCATCTGGATGAGCTGCGAGCCTTCGCCGAAGACGACGGCGAAATGCAGTAATCGACCAGCACAAAAAAACCGGCGCCCTCACGAGCGCCGGTTTTTTTTGTGCTTACAGCCGCTTCACAGCAAACCGGGCCTAGCCCATCAGGTTGTAGGCAAACACGATGATCACCGCCACCGGGGTGACATAGCGAATCAAGTTGAACCAGAGCTGGAAGCCCGCGCCTTCCAGACCCAGATCCAGCTTGAGCGACTCCTTGGCCACGAACCAGCCAACAAACACCGCGGTCAGCAGGCCAGACAGCGGCAGCATGATGTTGGCGGTGAAGAAGTCCAGCAGATCAAAAATGGTCTTGCCTTCAAAGCGCTCGAACATACCCAGGGGCGCCACATCGGCCCAGACGTTCAGGGACAGGATGGAGGCAATGCCCAGGCCCCAGCACAGCACGCCCACCAGAATGGCACTGCCGGTGCGGGCCAGGCTGGTTTTTTCTTCCACCCACTCGACCACCGGTTCCAGCAGGGAAATACCCGAGGTCCAGGCGGCAAACAGCAGCAGCACGAAGAACAG
>JBPEXK010000414.1:0-1644 GCA_052031745.1 Marinobacter sp.
CTCCGGTTGCTGGGTGTACCGCTCCAGACCATGACCCATCACGGTTTCGACGTCGTTATGCAGGTAGCCGGCGCTCAACAGTTCACGGATCAGCAGCGGTGTACCACCGGCTTCGTGGAAAGCATTCACGTCTTCCTGACCGTTGGGGTAAATCCGGGTCATCGACGGCACCACGGACGAGAGTTCGGCGTAGTCGTTCCAGTCGATGATGATGCCCGCAGCCCGGGCGATGGCGATCCAGTGGATGGTGTGGTTGGTGGAGCCGCCAGTCACCAGCAAGGCCACCAGGGCGTTGACGATGCTCTTCTCGTCCACCATGTCACCCAGCCCCAGCTCACCTCCGTGGGGTTTGGACAGCTTGATCACCTGCTCGGTGGCGGCCTGGGTCAGGCGGTCACGCAGCGGGGTGTTGGGATTCACAAACGCCGAACCGGGTAAATGAAGGCCCATCACTTCCACCAATAGCTGGTTGCTGTTGGCGGTGCCATAGAAGGTGCAGGTGCCGGGGCTGTGGTAGGACTTGCTCTCGGCCTCCAGCAGCTCGTCCTTGCCGATCTTGCCCTCGGCATACAACTGACGGATGCGCTGCTTCTCTTTATTTGGCAGACCCGAAGGCATGGGGCCGGCCGGCACCAGGATGGTGGGCAGGTAGCCAAAGCTCAGGGAGCCGATCAGCAACCCGGGCACGATCTTGTCGCAGATGCCCAGCAGCAGCGTGGCGTCGAACATGTTGTGGCTCATGGCCACGGCGGTGCTCATGGCGATGGTGTCGCGGGAGAACAGGCTCAGTTCCATACCCGGCTGGCCCTGGGTGACACCGTCACACATGGCCGGGGTGCCACCGGCAAACTGCGCCACCGAGCCCATGCCGTGGGCGGCCTGGCGAATCATATCCGGGAACTTTTCATAGGGCTGGTGGGCCGAAAGCATATCGTTGTAGGCCGATACGATCGCGACATTGGCCTTGTTCATGAACTTCAGGGTGTCCTTATCGCCCTGACTGCAGGCGGCGAAACCATGAGCAAGATTGCCACAGGAAAGACTGCTCCGATGAGGGGACTGAGCCTTCAGCTGATTCATCCGGTCGAGATAGTCCTGCCGGGTCGGCCGACTGCGCTCGATGATTCGCTGGGTAACCTTGTCAATGGTCGGATGCATGGGGAACTCCCTTGGTCGCATATAGGTCTTGTTGGTCTGAGCGTAATTTTACGTTCTTTTTTGACAGCTTTCACCCAAATATCGTTCAAAGATTCTTTTTTTGTTGTTATATTTACTACATCTCACACAACAAACGAACAAAAAACACCCAAATCAGGAGTCGGACGATGACTATTCGCATCGCAATCAACGGTTTTGGCCGGATCGGCCGCAACATTCTCCGGGCGCTTTATGAAAATGACTACCGAAAACAGGTCCAGGTGGTCGCCATCAACGATTTGGGTGACGCCGAAACCAACGCCCACCTACTGAAATACGATAGCGTGCACGGCCGCTTCGATGGCGTGGTGGGCCACGACGCCGAGTCCCTGACGGTGAACGGCGACCGCATCGCCATTACCGCCATCCGCTCGCCCGAGGAGCTGCCCTGGGGCGACCTGCACGTGGACGTGGTGTTCGAATGCACCGGCCTGTTCACCAAGCGCG
>JBPEXK010000415.1:0-3003 GCA_052031745.1 Marinobacter sp.
GATCCCATGACCCACGCACTCTCCAATGCAATCTGGCAAGACCAGCTCCGGGACGGGCTGGCGGCAATGGAACTGTCCCTCAGTGAGGCCCAGCAACAGCAGTTGCTGGCCTTTCTCACCCTGCTCAACAAGTGGAACCGGGCCTATAACCTGACCGCGGTGCGCGACGAATCCGAGATGGTGTCCCGGCAGCTGCTGGACAGTCTCAGCATTCTCGAGCATGTGCGCACCGACCACCTGCTCGACGTTGGCGCCGGCGGCGGCCTGCCCGGTATCCCCCTGGCGATCGCCCTGCCGGAGCGCCGGTTCACCCTGCTGGACAGCAACGGCAAGAAGACCCGCTTCCTGAACCAGTGCGTGCTGGAGCTGGGGCTGAGCAACGTCGAGGTGATTCACGGCCGGGCCGAAGCTTGCGCGCCGGACCAGCCGTTCAGCCAGATCAGCAGCCGGGCCTTTACCGCGCTGGAGAACCTGGTGACCTGGTGCGGCGATTTGCTGGCCGAGGGCGGCGAGTTCCTTGCCATGAAAGGCCAGTTTCCGGATGATGAGGTGGCAGCACTTCCGGCTGGCTGGCAGGTCAAGGCCAGCCAATCCCTGGCGGTGCCCGGAGCCGACGGCGACCGGCACCTGCTGGTGGTCACCCGGACCAACGATTCCCAGTAATCCATGAACAGGAGGCGAGACATGGCGCGCGTGATTGCAGTGACCAATCAGAAAGGCGGTGTGGGGAAAACCACCACCTGCGTCAATCTTGCCGCCTCGCTGGCCGCCACCAAACGCCGGGTGCTGCTGGTGGATATGGACCCCCAGGGCAACGCCACCATGGGCAGTGGTGTGGATAAAAATGGCCTGGAGCTGTCCGGTTACGATGTGCTGACCAAGCGTGCCACCGTGGCTGAGGTTACCTTCCTGGCTGAGGCCTCCGGCTTCGACATCCTGCCTGCCAATGGCGATCTGACCGCGGCCGAAGTGGAACTGATGAACGAAATCGGCCGCGAGCACCGTTTGCGTCTGGCCCTGAACACCGTGCGCGACAACTACGATTACATCCTGATCGATTGCCCGCCGTCGCTCAGCCTGCTCACCGTCAATGCCCTGTCCGCCTCGGATTCGGTGTTGATCCCCATGCAGTGCGAGTACTACGCCCTCGAAGGTCTGGCGGCGCTGATGAACACCGTCGAGCAGATCCAGGAAACGGTGAACCCGAACCTGCAGATGGAAGGCATCCTGCGCACCATGTACGACCCGCGCAACAGCCTGACCCTGGACGTTTCCGGCCAGTTGAGCGAGTACTTTGGCGACAAGGTCTACCGCGCGGTCATCCCCCGCAACGTGCGCCTGGCCGAGGCGCCCAGCTACGGTATGCCGGCGCTGAAATACGACCGCACCTCCAAGGGCGCGGTGGCCTACCTGGCCCTGGCCGGGGAGATGGTCCGGCGTCACGGTTCGACAAAGACATCTGCGCCGGTTGCGGTGTAACATACCGCCCTGTCACTCCACATACGCACAACGATTCTAACGGGAAGAATGACTGACACCATGGCGGCGAAGAAACGAGGATTGGGCGAGCGCGGATTGGGCGCCCTGCTGGCGGGCTCCAAGGTCAATCTCGACCAGGAAGTGAAGGATCACGACGGCGAGCTGCGCGAGGTACCCATTGACCTCATCCAGCGCGGTCGCTACCAGCCACGCCGGGACATGGATCCGGCGGCGCTGCAGGAACTGGCCGACTCCATTCGTCAGCAAGGTGTCATGCAGCCGGTGGTGGTGCGTCCCATCGCCGAAGGCCGCTACGAGCTGATTGCCGGCGAACGTCGCTGGCGCGCCACCCAGATGGCCGAGCTCGACAGCATTCCCGCCATCATTCGCGACGTGCCCGATGAAGCCGCCATTGCCATGGCGCTCATCGAGAACATCCAGCGCGAGAATCTCAATCCGATCGAAGAAGCCTTCGCCCTCCAGCGTCTGCAGGACGAGTTCGGGCTGACCCAGGCCCAGGTCGCGGAAGCGGTCGGCAAGTCCCGCACCACCATCACCAACCTGCTGCGTCTGATCGGCCTGACCGAAGACGTACGGCTGATGCTCGAGCACGGCGATCTGGAAATGGGCCATGGCCGGGCCATGCTCACCCTGCCGCCGGAACAGCAGATGCAGGTGGCCAAGCAGGTAGTAGCGAAGTCCCTGTCGGTGCGTCAGACCGAGGCCCTGGTGCGCCGGGTGCAGCAGGAGAAACCGGGCCAGAAGGCCGCCGGCCAGGCCGCCCTGGACCCCAACATCCGTGCCCTGCAGGACGACCTGGCTGAGCGTCTCGGCGCCCGGGTGTCCATTGCCCACGGTCAGCGTGGCAAGGGCAAGCTGGTGATTGAATACAGTTCCCTGGATGAACTGGACGGCATTCTGGGCCATATCAAGTAGTCTTTTTCGGCTTTTCCACAAGATGTAGTGGTCCGGTCCGCACCCGCTGTCTATTTCTGTGCACCGTCCGTATCAGTTACCGGTTAGCCCTTTGCTCACCGGGGGTTGCAGGTGTCGGATTTGTTGATTCGTGCACATTGAACACATATAATCTGCGGCGCTCATATCGGTGTATTTGTCTATTTTTTAAACTGCATCGAGCACATAGGCACCGTTAATTCAGGACAACAATGACGAAGACGACGCCGAGCGGTATCCGCCGCCCGCCAATCGCACGCTGGTTTGTCATCGAAAGTGTGATTCTGGTCTTGGTCAGCCTGACGTTTCTCGCACTGCGTGGTCAGGTCTCCGGTTATTCAGCGCTGCTGGGCGGTCTTATTTTTCTGCTGCCCCATGGTTATTTTGCGCTCAAGGCATTCCGCTACTCCGGCGCGCGGTCTGCCAAGAAGATCATGAGTTCTTTTTATCAGGGTGAGGCCGGCAAGCTCATCCTGTGCGCCATCTCCTTCACGATGGTGTTCAAATGGATTCAGCCGCTTGATATAGCGGCACTTTTTTTAACATTTGCGATCATGCTGGTCACCAACT
>JBPEXK010000416.1:0-2053 GCA_052031745.1 Marinobacter sp.
TGGCTGCCGACAACAACGCCCTGTTCGATGCGGTTCGAAACGGCGTTCTGCAGGGCATGAACCCGTTCACCTTGTACTGGTCCGGTAAGATCCCGGCCTCGGTGTTCCTGTCATCTTACCCCGCCGGGCCTGACCAGCCCCATCAGTGGGACACCATGTTTTATTCCATGGGCATGCTGGAAAAGACCCGGGAAATTTACAAGAAGTTCGGTCTGTTCTACGTCGGACCGATCCAGCACGACGCCAACATCATTCACTCCAAGAAGCCGGTAAACGGCCTGGCCGACCTCAAGGGCATGAAGATTCGCGTGCCGGGCGGCATGGTGGCCGAGGTGTTCCAGCAGTTCGGTGTGTCTACCGTCAGCCTGCCGGGTTCTGACATCTTCCCGGCGCTGGAAAAAGGCACCATCGATGCGGCCGACTACGTGGGCCCGGCGGTGAACTGGGAACTGGGTTTCGCCCAGGTGACCGACTACATCATCTTTGGACCGCCGGGTGTTATGTCCATCTACCAACCGGTGGACCTGATGGACCTGACCGTCAACCTGCGGGCCTGGAACGCGCTGGATCCCAAGCTGCAGAAGCTGGTGGAGGATGAGGTGCGCAACTACTCCCAGCAGCATTACCTGACCATCCAGAAACGCAACATTGCGGCCATGGAGAAGTTCAAGGAGTCCGGGGACACCGTGACCCGTCTCAGTCAGGAGGACCTGCAGGAGTTCCGCCGGAAGGCCATTCCGATCTGGTACAAGTGGGCGAACAAGGACGACGACGCCCGTGCCATTTTCGACATGCAGCTTGAGTACATGATGAATGAGACAGTCGGCTACGTGAACGAGTCGGATCTGGAAGGGGTTGAGGGCCGATAAGCCGCTCGAGCAAAAACAATAATACCAGGGGAAGGGCAGGGACTGCTCCGGACAGAGGAGTTCCACCTTCCCCGTTTTGTGGCTGAGGTGTCATTAAATGTCTGATCTTGAAGGTTTCGGATTTGTACTGCCGCACTGGTTCTACTGGGGCTGGCTGGCGGTCATGCCGCTGCTCATGATGGCCTGGGACAAGTGGAGCCGGGCACACGGCGGCGAGACCGGGGTGCCGGAAAAGACACCGGCTGAGATTCAGGCGGAAAAGGAAGATCCGCTCATCTACCTGAATTACGAGGGCAACTGGTTTACCAAGACTGTCGACTGGATCAGCGAGAAGTCTGGGGTGTTCGTTGCCTTCTGGACCGTCAACGCGGTGGTGTTCTATTTCTTCGAAGTGGTTATGCGTTACCTGTTCAATATGCCCACCATCTGGGTGCACGAGGCCAGTTTCCTGCTGCTGGGCATGCAATATCTCCTGGCGGGGGCGTTCGCCCTGTTGCACGGCGCCCACGTGCGAGTGGATGTGATGTACAACCTGCTGCCGGTGCGGGGCCGTGTCGGCATGGACATATTCACCTCCATGTTCTTCTTTATGTTTGCCCTGATCCTGATGGTGACCTCCTGGACCTTCTTCACCAACTCCTACTCCATGGGCGAAACCACCGTGGAAACCTGGGGCATCCAGTACTGGCCGGTTAAGGCCATGATGCTGCTGGGCTCGATCCTTCTTCTGCTCGCGGGCATCTCCAAACTGATCAAGGACATTGTCCTGTTTGTCCGCCTTGGCCGGGAGCGCACCGCATGACTACAACAACGACAACAGCGCCAGCCGGCAGCCTCGTGGGTAAGCTGGGCACCTGGCTAATGATTCTCGGCACGGTGGCGTTGGGCTTCGTCATCTGTGTCGAGATGATCAATATCCTGTTCTACGACCCGTTCAGCGACGAGAAATTTCTGTTCAAGCTGTCCGGTAGCCTGTCCGATGTGAAGATCGGGCCGCTGACCTACCTGATGTTCGGCTCCCTCGCCGTCGCCCTGATGATGGGGCTGCCCCTGGCGTTCGTCACCGGTGGCCTGGGCGTCATGTTCATCTATCTGGTGGGCGACTCGCTGATGCTGAACATCGTGCCGAGCCGGATCTTCCCGATGATGACCAACTCGGACCTGGCCGCAATTCCGCTGTTCAT
>JBPEXK010000417.1:0-3323 GCA_052031745.1 Marinobacter sp.
CTTCTGAAGTTCCTCGCGGAGGCGGGTTTCGCCCGCCTTGGTCATTGGTACTCTGTCAGACATAGTCTCACTTTCCTGCGTGGAGATCCTGGAGGCGACGTACAGTGCGCTCCGGGCCGAATTTGATGGCCCGACAAAAGGCTTCGCCGCCCGCCAGTGTGGTTGTGTATGTCACCTTGGTCTGCAGCGCGGACTGGCGAATCTGGGCCGAGTCCGAAATTGCCTTGCGACCTTCGGTGGTGTTGATGATCAGTTGCACCTGACCGTTCTTGATGGCATCGACGATGTGCGGCCGGCCCTCGCGGACCTTGTTCATACGCTCCACCTCAATGCCGGCGGCCTTCAGGGCTTTCGCGGTGCCGGTGGTGGCCACCACCTTGAAACCGGCCTCGACCAGATCCCGAGCCACTTTGGCCGCACCCGGCTTATCGACATCCCGCACCGACATGAACGCGGTGCCTTTCACCGGCAGGCGCTCACCGACCGCCAGCGCCGCCTTGGCGAAGGCTTCGTCGAAGCTGTCGCCCAGACCCATGACTTCACCGGTGGACTTCATTTCCGGCCCCAGGATTGGATCCACGGCCGGGAACTTGTTGAACGGGAACACGGATTCTTTTACGGCGTAGTAGCTCGGCACGATTTCCTGGGTGAAGCCTTGCTCCGCCAGGGACACGCCGGCCATGACCCGGGCCGCGACCTTGGCCAGGGACACGCCAATGGCCTTGGACACGAACGGCACAGTCCGGGACGCGCGCGGGTTGACCTCAATCACATAGATCTCGCCGTCCTGCCAGGCCAGCTGTACGTTCATCAGGCCAACAACGTCCAACTCGAT
The DNA here is from genome assembly GCA_052031745.1 of Marinobacter sp. Lineage (GTDB taxonomy): Bacteria > Pseudomonadota > Gammaproteobacteria > Pseudomonadales > Oleiphilaceae > Marinobacter. The sequence continues at coordinate 836 of JBPEXK010000417.1, forward strand.
GGCCATTTTCTTGACCGCATCGCGCATCTGGTCCTGCACATCCTGGGACAGGGTATACGGCGGCAGCGAACACGCGGAGTCACCGGAATGCACCCCGGCCTGCTCGATGTGCTGCATGATGCCGCCGATGACCACGTCCTTGCCGTCGCAGATGGCGTCAATGTCCACCTCGATGGCGGCGTTCAGGAAGTGGTCCAGCAGTACCGGGCTGTCGTTGGACACCAGGACCGCGTTACGCATGTAGCGCACCAGCTCTTCCTCGTCGTAGACGATTTCCATGGCCCGCCCGCCCAGCACGTAGGACGGGCGCACCACCAGCGGATAGCCAATTTCCCGAGCCGCCACAATGCCTTCCTCGTGGCTGCGCACGGTGGCGTTGTCCGGCTGCTTCAGACCCAGACGAGTGATCATCTGCTGGAACCGCTCACGGTCCTCGGCGCGGTCGATCGCATCCGGACTGGTGCCGATGATCGGCACGCCGGCGGCTTCCAGGCCGCGGGCCAGTTTCAGCGGGGTTTGCCCGCCGTACTGCACGATCACGCCCTTAGGCTTCTCGACGTGGATGATTTCCAGCACGTCTTCCAGGGTGATCGGCTCAAAGTACAACCGGTCGGAGGTGTCGTAGTCGGTGGACACGGTCTCCGGGTTGCAGTTGATCATGATGGTTTCGTAGCCGTCTTCACGCATGGCCAGGGCCGCGTGTACACAGCAGTAATCGAACTCGATGCCCTGGCCGATCCGGTTCGGGCCACCGCCGATCACCACGATCTTGTCGCGATCACTGGCGTCCGCCTCGCACTCTTCCTCATAGGTGGAGTACATGTAAGCGGTGTCGGAGGCGAATTCAGCGGCACAGGTGTCCACCCGCTTGTACACCGGGCGAATGTTCAGGTCGTGGCGCAGTTTGCGCAGGCTGACCTCGGAAATGCCCAGCAGCTTGGCCAGACGGGCATCGGAGAAGCCCTTGCGCTTCAGCCGGAACAGGGTGGCCTGGTCGATGTCGGCCTTGCCCGCCGATTTCAGCGCCTGCTCTTCTTTGATCAGATCTTCGATCTGCACCAGGTACCAGGGGTCCACCTTGGTGTGCTGGAACACTTCGTCCACGGTGTATCCAGCCCGGAAGGCGTCACCGATGTACCAGATGCGCTCGGCGCCGGGCACGTTCAGTTCTCGGGTCAGGGCTTCCTGGGCATTGTCACTGGTCAGCTCTTCCAGCTTCTCGTCAAAGCCTTCGGACCCCACTTCCAGCCCGCGCAGGGCTTTCTGCATGGACTCCTGGAACGTACGACCGATGGCCATCACCTCACCCACCGACTTCATCTGAGTGGTCAGGCGGGCGTCGGCCTGGGGGAATTTTTCGAAGGTGAACCGGGGAATCTTGGTAACCACGTAATCGATGCTGGGCTCGAACGAGGCCGGGGTGACGCCGCCGGTGATTTCGTTGCGCAGCTCATCCAGGGTGTAACCCACCGCCAGCTTGGCCGCGACCTTGGCGATCGGGAAGCCGGTGGCCTTGGAGGCCAGCGCCGAGGAGCGGGATACCCGCGGGTTCATCTCGATCACCACCATGCGGCCGGTGTCCGGATTGATACCGAACTGCACGTTGGAGCCGCCGGTTTCAACACCGATTTCACGCAGAACCGCCAGGGAGGCGTTCCGCATGATCTGGTATTCCTTGTCGGTGAGGGTCTGGGCCGGGGCCACGGTGATGGAGTCACCGGTGTGCACACCCATGGCGTCGAAGTTCTCGATGGCACAGACAATGATGCAGTTGTCGTTCTTGTCGCGAACGACCTCCATCTCATACTCTTTCCAGCCGATCAGGGACTCGTCGATCAACAGCTCGTTGGTAGGCGACAGGTCCAGGCCGCGGGTACAGATCTCTTCAAACTCGTCCCGGTTGTAGGCGATACCGCCACCGGAGCCGCCCATGGTGAAGGACGGCCGGATGATGCAGGGGAAGCCGATGTCATCGGCCACTTTCCAGGCTTCTTCCATGGAGTGGGCGATGGTGGCGCGCGGGCACTCCAGGCCGATCTTGCGCATGGCCTTGTCAAACCGGTCTCGATCTTCGGCCTTGTCGATGGTGTCGGCGTTGGCACCGATCATCTCGACCCCGTGCTCAGCCAGCACCCCGTGCTTTTCCAGATCCAGCGCGCAGTTCAGCGCGGTCTGCCCACCCATGGTCGGCAGCAGCGCGTCCGGCTGCTCCTTTTCAATGATCTTGGCGACGGTCTTCCAGGTGATCGGCTCAATGTAGGTGGCGTCGGCCATGACCGGGTCGGTCATGATGGTGGCCGGGTTGGAATTCACCAGGATCACCCGGTAACCCTCTTCCCGCAGGGCCTTACAGGCCTGCGCGCCGGAGTAATCGAATTCGCACGCCTGCCCGATCACAATGGGGCCCGCGCCCAGAATCAGGATGCTCTTTATGTCTGTACGTTTTGGCATGTCTCGGTAAACCTGTCAGCAACTTTTGAATTCTTGC
>JBPEXK010000418.1:0-1737 GCA_052031745.1 Marinobacter sp.
GCACCTGTCGAAGATGCCCCCGCCGATGACGCCGGCCAACCGTAGGCAACCGCTCGAATTGTCATCCTGAGAACCACCACCAGGCGATGCCCGGTTCGACAAGGTGAGAAACAAGGGGGCAGACCGGCTCACTTGCGCTATGCTGGGCGGCACGCTCAGACAGCTAAGACCGTTGTTGCAATGGTGCGAAAATGCCCGTTCCTGAGACTGGTTCCAGCCAGTGCTGGTTTGACAATTGGCGGCCTTCGGGACCCCGTTTAGCAGCTTACGAAGTCGCATCCCTGGCTGGGTCTGAGCGACAAGGTAAAGGCCGAGGAGGTCCAGATGAGTCGTAAGAAGAAGCCGCGACGGCGGCCAGAGAAGGTCAACCTCGACGTGCTGGAACAGATTCGCCCCCACGCGGCGGGCATTGACATTGGCGCGACGGAGATTTACGTCTACGTCGGTCCCCAGCCGAGCGGGCCGCGTCTGCGGCAGTTTGGCACCTTTACCAGCCAGCTGCACGCCCTGGCCGACTGGCTGGCAGCGTGTGGGGTCACGACGGTAGCGATGGAATCGACCGGGGTCTACTGGACGGCGCTGTATGACATTCTGGAGGCGCGCGGGCTGGCGGTTTTTCTGGTCAATGCCCGTCACCTGAAAAATGTGAGCGGTCGCAAGAGCGATGTCAGCGACTGTCAGTGGCTCTACCAACTGCACACCTATGGCTTGCTGCGCGCTTCCTACCAGCCGCCGGAGACGGTGCGGGCGTTGCGGGCGCTGGCTCGGCAGCGGGAGATGTTGGTGACGTATCGGGCCGCACATATCCAGCACATGCAGCAGGCGCTGGACTTGATGAATCTCAAGCTGACGACGGTGCTGAGCGACATCACCGGTCAGACAGGGCTGAAGATTATCCGCGCCATCCTGGCCGGCGAACGGGACCCGCACGTGCTGGCCGGCTACCGGCACGGACGGTGCCAGCACAGCGCCAGCGACATCGCCGCGGCCCTGACCGGTCACTACCAGCCCGAATATCTCTTCAACCTGCAGCAGGCCCTGGACCTGTACGACATGTATGGGCAACAGATCGTGGCCGTCGATGCCGAGTTGGAACGTCTCTATGCCGCGCAGCCGCCGGCCGACCAGGGAGACAGCCCGACGACAACACCGCCCGCACCGCGGCGGCAAAAGCGACGCAAGAACCAGGCCCACTTTGACCTGGCCACGGCCTTGTACCGCCACGCTGGGGTCGACCTGACGCAGATTGATGGTATCGAGGCGCTGACCGCCCAGACGTTGCTGACCGAGATTGGGCCCGATGTCAGCGCCTGGCCGACGGTCAAACACTTCACCGCCTGGCTGGGCCTCGCCCCGCAAAACGACATCACCGGGGGCAAGGTCAAACGACGCCGCACACCGCAGAACAAGCAGCGGGCCGCCACCGCCCTGCGCGTCGCCGCCCAGTCGTTGACCCGGTCCCAGTGTGCCTTGGGCGCCTTCTACCGCCGCATCCGCGCCCGCAAAGGCGCCCCGACGGCCATTGTCGCCACCGCCCGCAAGCTGGCGTGCCATGTCTATCGCATGCTCAAACAGCGGACCGATTACATCGACCCTGGCGTCGACGCCTACTACCAGCAACAGGAGGAACGCGCCCGCCGGCGCCTGGAAAGGCAGGCCGCCAAGATGGGTTTCGCTTTGCAACCTATCGCTTCGACTAACCATGAAAATACTTTTGTTTCTTAGCAGCGACTTGGA
>JBPEXK010000419.1:0-9012 GCA_052031745.1 Marinobacter sp.
AATCGGGCCAGGCCCACCAGCCGGTCGGCGCTGACGTTGCGCCGGGGCTTCAAGAATTTCGCCGCCAGCAGGGGCACCGCCGAGATCGCCAGCAGGTAGCTGACCGACAGGGTCAGCATGATCATCACCGGCACGCCGCGGGTGAAATCGGCGGCACCACCTTTGGACAGCAGCAGGGGCGCGAACGCTGCCAGGGTGGTGCCGGTGGAGGCGCCAAGGGGACCCGCCAGCTCGCTGACCGCAGTCCGCAGGGCATCCAGCCGGCGCATGCCGTGGTCCAGATGGCCCTGGATATTCTCGACGATAACGATGGCGTTATCGATCAAAATGCCCAGGGAGATCACCATGCCGATCACCGCGATCTGGTGCAGGACGCCGCCACCCAGGTCGTAAAGACCAATACTGATCAGCGCCACCATGGGCAGGATGGACGCCACCAGCAGCCCCATGCGGATACCCATGCCGGTAAACACCACCGCGACAATGATCAACACCGACAGCACCAGGCTCCAGGCCAGGTTGTCCAGACGCTCCTCCACCTTGTCGGGCTGGAAGAACATTTCCCGGATGTCGTAAGGCTCGAATTCCGAGCGGATGGCCGCAACGCGCTCGCGCACACGCTGGCCAAACCGGATGGCGTCAGTGGAGCCCTCTTCCATGATGATCGAGACCAGCACCACTCGCTCGCCGTCGAACCAGGTTTCCGGCTGACGCGGTTCGACCGGACCACGCCAGACATCGGCAGCGGCGGCCAACGGCACCTGGGAGCCGTCGGGCAGTTCGATGGGAGTGGCGCGGATGGCTTCAATATCGGCAAATTCACTGTTGGGCAGGATCGACAGGCGCCGCCCTTCGGATACCACGAAGCCACCGGGGATGGTCTGGTTGCGCCGGGCAAGGGTGTCCATCACCCGCGCGGGCGAAATGCCCAGGCGGAACAGCGCGGCATCGTCCAGGGCCAGAGTGATCTGTTCGTCGGCGTCGCCGTCCAGATCGATGCGCGACACGCCCTTGATGTCGGCCAGGTTGCGCTTCAGCCGCTCGGCGACCGCGGTCAGTTCGGTCACGGAAGGTCCGCCACCAACCGCCAGGACGATCGCAGGAATGTCGATCAGGCGATCATCCAGGGACATCTGGCCAACGTCGTCGGGAAAATCCTGACGCGCCCGTTCCATGGCGAGCCGAACCCGATCCCAGGCCGGGTCGGTGTCATAAATATCGTCGTTCAGGCGCAGTCGCACCAACGCCACCCCGGTGCGCGCCGTGCCCTCGCTGAAATCCACTTCCTCAACCTGGCGCAGTTCGTCCACCAGCGGTTGCAACACCAGCCGCTCGACGGCATCGGCGCTGGCGCCCGGGTAATTCACCGACACCATGCCGGCGCGGTAGGGGAATGATGGGTCCTCCTGCCGCGGCATGGTGCTGTAGGCGGCAATGCCGAGCAGGCAGAGCATGGTCACCACCATGCCCAGCAGGCGACGACAGTTCAGGAGCCGGCGAGTCATTACCTCACCTCCACGGCGTCACCGTCGGTGAGCCGGGTCATGCCGGCATAGACCACCTGATCGCCCGGTGCCAACGCCTCGGCTCGAACCACCACACGCTCACCCACGATACGCTCAACGGTGACCGGAATCCGACGGGCCTGGCCGTCGCGAACCCGGAACACGCCAGTGCCTTCACCCATGCGCACCACCGACAGCAAAGGCACCGTGGTGGCAGCCACCCGTACCGGGGTGATGCCCACTTCCACCGGCTCCCCCGGCTCCAGGGAATCCGCCGGCAAGCTGACCAGAATCGGGTGCAGTTCGCCACGCACCGCGCCGGCCTGGGCGATTTCCACCACTGAGCCGGTTTGCGGCGGGCGGCTGCGATCCTGTACCGACCAGATCGGCAGCTGCTGTTGCAGGGTGACGTGCTCCAGCAAGTAGGCCGGTACCCGCACCTCCACCTCGCGCCCTTCCGGCGAGGACAACCGCATCACCGGCTGGCCGGCGGCAACAAACTCGTCCGGCTCCACCAGCAGGGCCTCGACCCGGCCCGAGAACGGCGCCCGCAGGGTGCTTTCGTTCAACAGTTGCGTGGCCTCGGCCAGCGACGCCTTGGCCGTAGCCACACTGGCCCGCAGGGCGTCCCGACGCGCCGCCAGCTGCTCCAGACTCTGCTCCGACACCACACCCCGCTCGTGCAACCGGCTCGACCGCTCCCACTCGCGCTTGGCCTGATCAAACTGAGTATTCAGCTCCTGCAGCTTGGCCCGGGCCGAATCCTGGGCCGGAGCCAGGGCCGGGTTGTAGACCCGTGCCAGCACTTCACCGGCGCTGACCGTCTGCCCCAACTCCACCGATCGCTCTTTCAGGGTGCCGCTGACCTGGAAGGTCAAAGTGGCGCGCTGGGTGGCGCGGACAATGCCAGAAAAGCGCAAATCGAGGCCTTCGGTCTGGCCCCCGGTAACCTCGGCAACCCGGACCGAAACGCCCTCATCCGGGGTTTCGGCGGAAACATCTCCGGCTTTGCAGCCGGCCAGGGACAGCGCGCCGGTGATGGCGAGGATTGCGGCGAATGATGGCAGGTGTGGCTTCATGACTGGTCCTTTCGTCCATGCTCAGGTTGGTGACGGGCGACCGTTCCATCGGGCGCCCGAAACTGTATTACCGACATAATGTCACTCTTTGACATTTTGTCAATAATCAGGCTTTATTCACTTTGAGGTATCATGCCAACGCCGTTGCAGTAATTTGGAAGCCCCCATGAGTGAACCGCTGAAGACCCGCCGCGAACGAGAGCGGCAAGCCCGCTACGACGCCATTCTGGACGCCGCCGAACTGGCCTTTTCCGAGAAGGGCTACGAGCGCACGTCGATGGACGACATCGCGCGCACCGCCAGCCTGAGCCGGGCGCTGCTGTATGTGTACTTCAAGGATAAGGCCGCCATTCAGCGGGGCATCATGTTGCGGGCCGGCCAGAGTCTTGCGGCCCGGTTCCAGGCCGCCCGTGACAGCGCCGGTACCGGCTTGGCACAGATCAAGGCAATGGGAGAGGCGTATTACCGGTTTTATCAGGACGAGCCGGATTATTTCTCGGCCCTGACCACGGCGTCGACGGCCATGGCCGAGGCGGATGAGAGTCAGGCCGAGGAGATGCTGTGTTCCAAGTCGGACCTGATGGAGCTGATGATCGGCGCCATCCGGCTGGGGCTGGAGGACGGCACCATGAACCGGGACCGCATTGCCGATCCGGTTCAGACCGCGCTGTACTTGCGGGGCGCCCTCCATGGCGTGATTCTGCTCTGCCAGTCGGAACTGGGCAGTGGCAGCGGCGATGTGGGAGACCGGGTATCCGCAGACGCGCTGATTCGGCACGCCATGGATATGCTGACCTCCTCCATTGCCTCCTAGAGCTGGAAGTCGTAGATCGAGCCCAGACCGAGGATACCGGTCAGCTCATCCAGCGCCTTGCGCACTTCTTCCAGCAGCATCGGATCGGCCAGATCCGCCTGGGACAGCCGATCGCGGTAATGAGCCTTGACCCACGCCGTCAGGCGCTCGTACAGCTCATCGGTCATCAGCACACCCCGGTGCATGGCGTTGAGCTCATCGTCGTTCAGCACCACCCGCAGACGCAGGCACGCCGGCCCACCGCCGTTGCGCATGGACTGCTTGACGTCAAACACCTCAACCCCGGTGATCGGACCGCCAGACCGCACCAGCTCGTCCAGGTAACGACTTACTGATGGCACTTCCCGGCATTCGCCAGGCACCGCCAACAACATGCCGTCGGGCGCGTTCAGCAGCTGACTGTTGAACAGGTAGGACGCCACCGCATCCTCGATCGGCACCTGGTCGCTGCTGACCCGCACCGTTTCCAGTTCCGCGCCAGTCAGGCGGGCACGAATGTCCGCCAGCACCCGGTCTTCGTCCAGGAACGCCATGTCGTGGTAGAACAGGGTATTGCCGTTGCCGACCGCGATCACGTCGTTGTGGAACACACCGGCGTCGATGGCGTTCGGGTTCTGCTGAGCGAATACGGTGTGCTTGTCCTGCAACCCGTGCAGGCGGGCAATGGCCTGGGACGCTTCCAGGGTTTGCCGGGCCGGGTATTTTTTCGGCGCTGGGGCCTGATCGTTGAACGCCACCTGACCATAGACAAACAGCTCTACGCCGGGATTGCCGTAGCCGCCACACAGCCGGGTGTGGTTGGCGGCGCCCTCGTCACCGAACTGGCTTACCGAGGGCAAAGCCGGATGGTGAGCGAAGTAGCCTTCGTCCGCGAAGATTGCCTTCAGCGCCCGCCCGGTGACCCGATGCTCGATGGAGCGGTGGAACTTGGCGCTCAGGTTGGCCGGGGTGAAATGCACCCGGTGATCCCCGGTGTCGGCGCTGGGTGACACCGTGGCGGCGTTGGCGGTCCACATGGTGGAGGCGGAAGACACCGCCGCCAGGATGGACGGGCTGGTTTTCGCCGCCCGCTCCAGGATCTGCCGATCCGTGCCTTCGAAGCCCAGGGCCCGCAAAGTCGGGATGTGGGGCCGCTCATGGGGTGGCAGTATGCCCTGCACATACCCCCGATCGGCCAGCCGTTTCATCTTGGCCAGGCCCTGCAGGGCCGCTTCCCGCGGATTGGATTCCGCGCTCACGTTCGACTTGGAGGCGACGTTGCCCCAGGACAGCCCGGCGTAGTTATGGGTCGGGCCGACCAGACCGTCGAAATTGGCTTCTACCGCGTGCTTCACCATCGCTGTGCGTTCCGTTGTCTGTCGGTTTGAGTGGTCATCAGTCAAAGTTCAGGCCCGGCGCCAGGCTGTCCGGTACCTCGCTGTGGCGGGCCTCCAGCGAGGCCATCGGCCAGGCGCAGTAATCCGCCGCGTAGTAGGCACTGGCGCGGTGGTTGCCGCTGGCGCCTACGCCCCCGAACGGTGCGGCGCTGCTGGCGCCGGTCAGGGGCCGGTTCCAGTTGACGATGCCGGCGCGCACCTCTTCCGTCAGCCGCTCATAGAGTTTGCGGTCATCGGTCAGGATGCCGGCCGACAGGCCGAAACGGGTGTTATTGGCCAATTCCAGGGCGTCATCGAAGCTCTTGTACCGGTACACGGTGAGCAGCGGTCCGAAGAACTCCTCGTCGGACATGTCGACATCGGTGGCGTCGATGATGCCCGGGGACAGCAGGCCGGTGTCCGGCTTGACCCGTTTCATTTCCAGCAGGGACTTGGCGCCCTTCTCAATCATGCTGGCCTGGGCCGCCAGCAGTTTGTCCGCCGCTTCTGCAGAAATCACCGAGCCCATGAACGGCTGCGGGTCGGCATCAAATTTGCCCACCTGGATGCGGCCGGACAACTCCGCCAGGCGATCAAGGAATTCGTCACCTTTCTTGCCCTTGGGCACCAGCAAGCGCCGGGCGCAGGTGCAGCGCTGGCCGGCGGACAGAAAGGCCGACTGCAGCGCGTGGTGGGCGGCACCGTCGATGTCGGCCACGTCCTGGACAATGAGCGGGTTGTTGCCGCCCATCTCGAGCGCCAGGATCTTCTCCGGTTGGCCGCCGAACTGTTCGTGCAGTAGGTGACCAACGGTGGAGCTGCCGGTGAAGAACAGGCCATCGATCATCGGGTGGCCGGCCAGGGACTTACCGGTGGCAGAGGCGCCCTGCACCAGATTGATCACGCCATCGGGAAGGCCAGCCTTCTCCCAGAACTTGACGGTCATTTCCGCCACGCCCGGAGTCAGCTCACTAGGTTTAAACACCACGGTATTGCCGGCCAGGAGCGCCGGAACAATGTGACCGTTGGGCAGATGGCCCGGGAAGTTGTAGGGGCCGAACACCGCCACCACGCCGTGGGGCCGATGGCGCAGCACCGCCTGGCCGCCGGGCACCTCGGATTCGGAATGGCCGGTGCGCTCGTTGTAGGCCTTCACGGAAATGGCAACCTTGCCGATCATGGCGGCGACCTCGGTGCGGGATTCCCACAGCGGTTTACCGGTTTCCAGGCCAATCTGGTGTGCCAGGGCTTCCTTGTTTTCTTCCAATTGGTCGCGGAAGGCTTCCACCACCGCCAGTCGCTCGGCAAAGCTTTTACGGCGCCACTTCAGGAAGGCTTTGCGGGCCTCGCGGACCGCCGCATCGACATCTTCCAGGCTGGCGCTGTTGCCGTCCCAGACGGTTTCTCCGGTCACGGGCTGAATCGACTCAAAGAAGTCGCCGTGGCCCTGCAGCCACAGACCATCGATGAAAAGTTCGCCTGTCAGGTTTGCCATTTCAAAGCACCTCCCGGTACTAGACTTGTATAGGTTTGATGGCGGCAAGGCGCCACTGTTCAATAGATTGGGAGCCAAGATCGCTCAGAACCGACTGTGCGCCTCGCGAGAACGGTCGTCCGCCCGATCGTGATTGCGGTGACCGTGCGTCAGCGACTGCGGACCATTGTCTTTAAGCGGCGCCAGGCGCACCGGGTCGCCGGATTCCACCTTGAGAACCTCGGCCACCTCTGGCGGCATCTTGACCGTATCCGGACCAATGCAACTGGCCGGAATAGTGGTTACCCGGAAATCCCGGAACGAGCGGTTGGAAATCATCACCCGTTCGCTGGCCGGCACGTCCAGGTCGATATCGGTCTGGGTGACCATGGCGTAGCGATTGACCGACTCCCGCACCGTACGAATGTTGTGAACGAAGGCCTCAACCACAGGGCCACCATCGAAAATGTCCACCAGGCCGTTAAAGTTGAACCCCTCGGCCTGCAGCATTTTCAGGGCCGGGGCGGTATTTTCGTGCACCCGGCCAATCACCGCCCGCGCCGGGTCCGGCAGCATCGGCAGGTAAATCGGGTACTTGGGCATGAGTTCGGCAATGAAGGCCTTGTTGCCCAGGCCGGACAGCAAATCGGCCTCGCTGAACTCCATGTCGAAGAACTTACTGCCGAGGGCGTCCCACAGCGGGCTGCGACCGTCCCGATCGGAGACTCCACGCATCTCGGCAAACACCTTCTCCGAGAAGTGCTTGCGGAATTCGTCCAGGTACATGAACCGACAGCGCGACAACAGCAGCCCGCTGCCACCGCCCTTGTAGTCGTCGGACAACAGCAGCGAGCAGATCTCGCTGGTGTCAGTCATGTCGTTGGACAAGTGCAGCGTTGGCGTGCGCACGTGCACGCCCAGTTCCTTGGACGCGTTCACGGTGATGCTGAGCCGGTAGTTGTAGAACACCTCGTCCAGCCCCACACGGGCCTGGATACCGCTGATGCCAACGGTTTTGTTCAGCTCGGTGTCCTCAAGCACAAACAGATACAGCCCCGCCTCGGGGGCACAGCGCTGGTTGAAGGTTTCCCGGGTGTGGGCGATTTTTTTCTGCAGCAGCTTCCGATCGGCCGGCAGCGTGGTCAGGCCCTTGCCGGCGTTCTGAGCCATGGTGTACAGATCGTCCAGGTCGTCTTCCTGCAGCGGTCGGATTACCAACATGCCACGCCCTCCCCTGCATTCCTGATGTTGCTCGCGATATTGCTCTGAGCTGAAATCATAGTGGCGCAATCCTTACCGTGTCGCCGGCGCTCTTACCCAGCACCGTCCAGGCTTTTACCGACACCTTGAGTTCGTCGTCCAGGGTTTCTTCGGCCTTGGCCAGGGTGCAGCGGAAGTCCTGGCCTTCGCCACCGGAGATCAGGCACAGGTCGCCCACGTCGTCCTGATGACCGTGCAGGTTCTTGCGATGGCTGGTAACCAGGGTGTGCACGGTGTCGGTTCGGGCTTCCAGCACCGGGCCGGCGTCGAAGATGTCCAGGTAGCAACCGGCGTGGAACCCTTCCCGCTGGAGCAGGTCCAGATTAGGCCGGGTTAACGGATGACACTGTCCCAGAGCCGCCTGGGCCTGCTCGGTCAGCAGGGTGACGTAGATGGGGTTGGGCGGCATCAGCTCGGCGATGAAGGTCTTGCTGAGCATGGAGGAGTACTGGTCGGCGGTTTCGAAATCCATGTTGAAAAAATGCCGGGCCAGGCTGTCCCAGAAAGGCACGCTGCCGTCCTGCTCCTGCACGCCCTGAATCTCCACCACCAGGCGGTTGGCAAACCATTCGCGATGCTCGGCGATGAACAGCATGCGCGCCCGGGACAGGAGTTCGAAGGCGTCGGTCTCCCGCAGCTCGGGGCGAATGGAGAACGAGCACAGCAGGGTCTGGTCGGTCAGCGAGTGCGACGGATACAGCACCTCTACCCGGCGCGACACCCCCAGCTCGTGGGAGGCGTGCACCAGGGCATCACGACGGTAGTTATAGAAGGGTTGGCCATTACCGGCCCGGGCGTCGATCCCGGCAGTGCCATCGACCCGGCCGGTATCGGTGTTTTCCAACACAAACAGAAACCGGGGCGCTTCGCTGGCCGGCACCTTGCCGGCAAACGACGCCAGGGAATGTTCAATTTTCTTGGCCAGGGCCTCGGATTTTTTGGGCAGGGTAGAGGAAAGACGGGCACTCTGGGTGCCCGCTATCTCAAGAATCTGCTCCAGGTCATCCGGTTGAGCCGGACGTACAAGCCACATATCGACTCCTTACGCCGTCAGCTTCTTCACCGCTTTTTCGAATCGCTCCAGGGCGTCGTCGATGTCGGACTCCGGAATGATCAGCGACGGCGCCAGCCGCACCACATTGGCACCGGCCACCAGCACCATCACGCCCTCATCCAGGCCGGCATTGAGGAAGTCCTTGGCCTTGCCCTGCCACTTCTCGGTCAGCACGCAACCCAGCAGCAAGCCGGCGCCGCGCACCTCGCTGAACACGCCGTAGCGCTCACCAATGTCCATCATGCCCTTGCGCAGGCGGTCGGACCGGGCCTTCACGCCCTTCAGGATGTCCGGCTGGCTGATGGTATCGACCACTTTCTGGGCCACGGCACAGGCCAGGGCGTTGCCGCCGTAGGTGCTGCCATGGGTGCCGACGCCGAGACTGGCGGCGATCTTGGCAGTGGTCAGCATTGCCGCAACCGGGAAACCGCCGCCCAGGCCCTTGGCGGTGGTCAGGATGTCCGGTGTTAC
>JBPEXK010000420.1:0-3806 GCA_052031745.1 Marinobacter sp.
CGATGGCGCCGGTCAGCGGGTAGCAGCCCAGGGTGCGGAAGCGCACCGATTTCATCATCGGCTTTTCGCCTTCCTTCAGTGGCATGCGGTCGTCGTCCACCATGATCAGGGTGCCGTCGCGCTCCACCACCGGACGCTTGGCGGCGTAGTACAGCGGCACGATCTCGATGTTCTCGAGGTAGATGTACTGCCAGATGTCGAGCTCGGTCCAGTTGGAGAGCGGGAAGACGCGAATGCTCTCGCCCTTGTTGATCTTGCCGTTGTAGATATTCCACAGCTCGGGGCGCTGGTTTTTCGGATCCCAGCGGTGGTGTTCGTCACGGAACGAGTAGACCCGCTCCTTGGCCCGGGACTTCTCCTCGTCACGGCGGGCGCCACCGAAGGCGGCGTCAAACTTGTACTTGTTCAGCGCCTGCTTGAGCGCCTGGGTCTTCATGATATCGGTGTGCTTGGCACTGCCGTGGGTGAAAGGCCCAACACCCTGCTTGATCCCTTCCTCGTTCTTGTGAACGATCAGGTCGAGACCGTATTCCTTAACCTTACGGTCCCGGAAGTCGATCATGTCCTTGAACTTCCAGGTGGTGTCCACGTGCATGAGCGGGAAGGGGGGCTTGCCCGGGTAGAAGGCTTTGCGGGCGAGGTGCAGCATTACCGCTGAGTCCTTGCCGATGGAGTAAAGCATGACCGGGTTGTCGAACTCGGCTGCCACTTCCCGGATGATGTGGATGCTTTCCGCTTCCAACTGTTTCAGGTGCGTGAGGTTGTATGTGGTCATGATGTTCCGTTGCCGCCGTGCGGGCCTCGATGGCTGTGCAAATTTGACCTAATACTATACCAGAGCCGGCAAGGGTATAAGAAGCGGAGCAACTAGAGTTTGGCGTTATAATAATATAGCGCCGGGGCGGCGAGGTGCCCTAGCCGATGGGGGTAGCCGGGCTGCCTCGGTCAGGCGGAGTTTCGGGAGTCGGCGAGCAGTTTGGACACGTAGCGGTCGACGTAGTCGGCGCCGTTACCCTCGAATTCGGCAAACTGGATGCCCAGGTGGAATTCGTCCCGGGCCACCCGGCGCATGTGTACGATGTTGCCATCGGCAATCACCGACACCGGTTGGGTCGCCAGCACCGGCACCGAGAAACGGGTTTTCACGGTAATCCAGTTGCCCGGTGCGGGGCTTTTCTGGCCGGGAATCAGTGCGCGCACGGCCTCCTGGCTGCAGGAAATCATCACCCCGGTGCGCGACAGGTTGGCGACGGAGCAGGTCACGCAGGTGCCATCGGCGGTTTCGATGGTGATGTCCGTGGATACGTCGACACGCTGTTGGTTGCGCAAATTGGTTTTGGTGGCAACAGGTTTCATGGTGACTCGTCTAGCGTGACTGGTTTCGAATGCGGCAGCCTTTCCCATAATTTCCTTCAATAAAACGCACTTAAACGCCTTAGAGTCTAGTTGTTTACTTTGTGATCAGCAAGAATCCTGCCGCTTTTTATGGCAGATTTGTGTCGTTTTTCTGAAACAGTCGTCACATTTTGCGAAGGGCGGCCGGAATCAAGCCGGGGCTGGCTGGCGGCCGATATCGGAACTGCGCTGGGGGGAGGTGTCCCGGGGCGCGCGCAGGCGGCCCCGGGGTGCCTGGGGTCAGTCGGAGAGTTTGCGAACCAGGATTTCGTTGAACAGTTTGGGATTGCCCTGGCCCTTGGAGGCTTTCATCAGCGGCCCCATGAAGCCCCCGAGCATTTTCTTGCGCTTCTTCGGGTCGTCTTCGCCGCGATACTGGGCAACCTGGTCCGGCATGCCGGCCAGAACCTCATCGACCATTTTCTCAAGCTCGCCGGTGTCGGACACCTGCTTCAGGCCCTTGGCGTCGATGATGGCGTCCACCTGGTCGCCATCGCCGGTCCAGAGCGCTTCGAAGACCTTCTTGGCGCCGGCCGAGGACAGGGTGTTGTCGGCAATCCGTACCACCAGATCGCCAAGCTGGGCGCCGGAGATCGGGGATTGCGCCACGGTCTTTTCTTCCGCATTCAGGCGCGCGGAGAATTCTCCCTGGACCCAGTTGGCGGTCAGCTTGGCGTCTTTGCCGTGGCTGATCGCTTCCTCGAAGAAGGCGGCCAGCTTGGAGTCGCCGCTGAGCAGGCTGGCGTCGTAGTCGTTCAGACCATACTGCTCCTTGAACCGGGCCTTGCGGGCGTCCGGCAGTTCCGGCAGGCGCTGGCGGGCGTCGTCGATGAAGGTGTCATCGATTTCCACCGGCAGCAGGTCCGGGCAGGGGAAGTAGCGGTAGTCATTGGCTTCTTCCTTGGTCCGCATGGAGCGGGACTCGTCGCGGTCGCCGTTGTACAGCCGGGTTTCCTGCACGATGTCGCCGCCGTCCTCGAGAATGTCCATCTGCCGCTCGACTTCGTGGGCAATGGCCTGCTCCATGAACCGGAACGAGTTCAGGTTCTTGGTTTCGGTGCGGGTGCCGAGCTTGTCGGAGCCCTTTGGCTTGAGCGAGATGTTGACGTCGAAGCGCATTGAGCCCTGGGACATGTCGCCATCGCAAATGCCCAGGGAAGTCACGATGCTGTGCAGCTTCTTGGCGAAGGCGACGGCTTCTTCGGCGTTGGTCATGTCCGGTTCGGTGACCACCTCGATCAGCGGGGTGCCGGCCCGGTTGAGGTCGACCCCGGTCATGCCGTGGAAATCCTCGTGCAGGGATTTGCCGGCGTCTTCCTCAAGGTGGGCGTGGTGAATCCGCACCCGCTTGGTGTCGCCGTTGGCCAGGTCAATATCGACAAAGCCCGGGCCGACAATGGGCCGCTCGAGCTGGGTGGTCTGGTAGCCCTTGGGCAGGTCCGGATAAAAGTAGTTCTTCCGCTCGAACACCGAGCGACGCTCGATCTCGGCGTTGACCGCCAGACCAAACATCACCGCGTAGCGGAAGGCCTGCTCGTTGGGTACCGGCAGGGTGCCGGGCATGGCCAGATCGACCGCGTTGGCCTGGGTGTTGGGCTCAGCCCCGTAGGCGGTGCTGGAACCGGAAAAAATCTTGGTTTGGGTGGCGAGCTGAACGTGAATTTCCAGCCCGATGACAATGTCCCATTGCATGCTAAAACTCTCCTGTCTCGGGCTTACTGTGGCTCACGCAGGTGCCAGTCGGTCACCTGTTGGAATTGATGGGCGGCGTTCAGCAGGCGGGCCTCGGAGAAGTAGTCCCCGATGATCTGCAAGCCCACCGGCAGGCCGTCCACGAAGCCTGCAGGCACGGACATCGCCGGCAGTCCCGCCAGGTTGATGGCAATGGTGAACACGTCCTCAAGGTACATGGTGACCGGGTCGTTGGTCTTCTCGCCCTGGATGAACGCCGGCGACGGAGTGGTCGGGCTCATCAGCACGTCCACCTCGCTGAAGGCATTGATGAAGTCCTGCCGGATCAGGCGCCGGACCTTCTGGGCTTTCAGGTAGTAGGCATCGAAGTAGCCCGCGGACAGGGCATAGGTGCCGACCAGGATGCGCCGCTTCACTTCGGTACCAAAACCTTCGGCGCGGGTGCGGGTGTACAGGTCCATCAGGTCCTTGGGGTCGTCACAGCGGTAGCCATAGCGGACGCCATCGAACCGGGACAGGTTGGCGGAGGCTTCCGCCGGCGCGATCACGTAGTAGGCGGCGATCGCCAGTTTGGCGTTGGGCAGCGACACTTCCTTGACCGTGGCCCCGAGCTTTTCGTACTCCCGTACGGCGGCGCGCACCTGCTCTTCCATGGCTGGGCTGAGCTGGTCGGAGAAATACTCCCTGGGCAGGCCTATGCGCAAGCCCTTGAGCGGCTC
>JBPEXK010000421.1:0-1059 GCA_052031745.1 Marinobacter sp.
CCACAAGCACTGGCAGGTGGAAATGGCCCGCGCCATCGAAGCCGAGCGCGCCCGTTTCATCCCAGTGACTGCAGAGGAGGCGTCGGCATGAGCCTGAGTTACCACGACATCGAGCAATTCATCATCCGCGAGGCCCGCTTCCTGGATGACCGCGACTGGGACAGCTGGCTGGCCTGCTATCACGAGGACGTGACCTACTGGATGCCGGCCTGGGACGACGACGATGAGCTGACCGAAGATCCCCAGAGTGAGATCTCGCTCATCTACTACCCGAACAAGGACGGCCTGGAAGACCGGGTCTACCGCATCAAGACCGAGCGGTCGGCGGCCAGCTCCCTGCCGGAGCCGCGCACCAGCCACTTCACCAGCAACCTGGAGATCCTGTCCCAGGACGACAAGGAAGTGAAGCTGCGCTTCAACTGGCTGACCAAGTCCTACCGCTACAAGAAAACCGCGGAATACTTTGGCACCTCCTTCTACACCCTGGACGTCTCCGGCCCGCAGCCGCTGATCCGGGAGAAGAAGCTGGTCCTGAACAACGATTGCATCAATCAGGTGCTGGACGTTTACCACCTGTAATTGATGGGAGGGCATCATCATGAGCTACAACATCGCGCTTAACTTTGAAGACGGCGTTACCCGTTTTGTGACCTGCAACGAAGGGGAAACGGTGCTGGACGCCGCCTACCGTTCGCAGATCAACCTGCCCATGGACTGTTCCGACGGCGTTTGCGGCACCTGCAAGGGTGCCTGCCGCCAGGGCGAATTCGACATGGGTGACGAATACATCGACGAGGCGCTGTCGGACGAGGAAGCCGAGCAGGGCATGGTCCTGACCTGCCAGATGGTGCCCTCCAGCGACTGCGTGGTGGAGGTGCCCGTCGCCTCCACCATGTGCAAGACCGGCAACGCCGAAGTCGGCGGCACCGTGGCCGAGGTCAACCTGATCTCGCCCACCTCGATCGAACTGAAGATCACCGCGGACGACGACATCGCGTTCCTGCCGGGCCAGTACGTGAACATCCAGGTGCCGGGTACCGAGGAGACCCGGGCCTACTC
>JBPEXK010000422.1:0-7237 GCA_052031745.1 Marinobacter sp.
GATCCGGGAAAATGCGGGCATTGTCCAGGATGTGATCGCTGCCGTGGGCCAGCCAGTGGGCCTCCGGGCGGGTGTGCAGGTCGGAATTGACCAGCCACAGCTCGCCGAACCCCATGGTGCAGAGAGCGCGGGCGGCTGCCCCAACATTTTCAGGAACTTTTGGTTCAACGAGAACAAAGGCCAGTTGCATGACATTACCTCCGGCCGCGAGTTTACACGACCGCGCCGATTCTTTTTATAGCCGCTGGCGTGCACTCAACGACTGGCTGGTCCAGCATCAGGAGTTCTGGCGGCCGGCCCCGTTCATGGAGCCAGAGCCGGCCTGGACCCGTCGCCACCCGGAGCTGGCGGCGTGGATCGAGGAGCTGGACGAGGGCCAATGCCAGGCCCTGGAAGAGGCGCCGGCGGAGCTGGCGGCCACGGCCCGGAATAATGTGCCCTCCCTGGGTTGGTACTCTGAACTGGTCACCGTGCCGCCCCTGGCGCCGGAGCAAGCCGCGGTGGCTTCGGCGACCCTGCCCGAGGTGCGCGCGGTCGATATGCCCGGCCGCAAGCGCCACCAGTCCGGCGCTTTCGCCGCCGCATTGCAGCCGCTGACACAACCAATGCTGGACTGGTGCTGTGGCAAAGGCCATTTGGCCCGGACCCTGGCCGCGCAATGTCCGGCGTCTGTCCAGGGCCTGGAATGGAACGCCGAGCTGGTGCAGGACGGCAACCGCCTGGCGGCGCACTTCGGGGATGCGGTGTCGCTGACCTGTCAGGACGTGATGGCCGAAGACCTGACGCTGCCCGGTGACTGCCATGGCGTGGCCCTGCATGCCTGCGGCGACCTGCATCGCCGCCTGGTCCGTCGTGGCAGTGGTGCAGGCTTGCCGCGATTGAGCTTCTCGCCCTGTTGTTACCACCTGACCGCGGACGCCGACTACCGGCCCCTGTCGCGGCGGGCCGCTGACCACCCGGAACTGCTGGCGCCGACCCGGAATGACCTGCGCCTGGCGGTGCAGGAGACGGTGACGGCCCCGGCCCGGGTTCGGGAGCAGACCCGTCTGGTCAGCCAGTGGCGATTGGGGTTCGACAGTCTGCAGCGCAAGCTGCGGGGGCGGGATGAGTACCTGCCCGTGCCTTCACATCCGAGCCGACTGGTGCATCAGGGCTTTGCCGGCTTTTGTCGCTGGGCGGCGGCCAGGAAAGGCCTGGAGTTGCCGGCGGACACGTCATTTGAGTGCTGGGAGCAAGTGGGGGTTCGGCGTTGGCAACAGGTTCGGCGCCATGAACTGATTCGGCACCTGTTCCGTCGGCCGCTGGAGTTGTGGATGGTGTTTGATTACGCCCTGTATCTGGAAGAGCAGGGCTACGCGGTACGGCTCGGCGAGTTCTGTGACCGCGCGCTGACGCCGCGGAATCTGTTGGTGGACGCCGTGCGGGCCTCTGGCAACGGCTGAGTCGGCCGGACAGGGTTACTGCCCGGCCGCAATGCCGATTCGGAGTCGAATCAGTTGCCGCCCCAGTTAGCTTGAGGGTCCGGGGTCATACGCAGGTAGGATTTCACCGCCTTGTAACCCTGCGGAAAGCGCTGCTTGATTTCGTCTTCGTCCTGCAGAGACGGCACGATGACCACGTCGCCACCGCGCTCCCAGTTGCCGGGGGTGGCCACTTTATGCTCGTCGGTCAGCTGCAGGGAATCCACCACTCGCAGCACTTCGTTGAAGTTGCGACCGGTGCTGGCCGGGTAGGTGATCACCAGGCGCACTTTCTTGCTTGGGTCGATCACGAACAGCGACCGCACGGTCAGGCTGCTGTCGGCGTTGGGGTGGATCATGTCGTAGAGTTCCGACACTTTCCGATCCTGATCGGCGATGATCGGGAAATTCACCGAGCAGCCCTGGGTTTCGTTTATGTCCTTGATCCACTCTCGGTGGGAGTCGACCGGGTCGACGCTCAGGGCGATGGCTTTGACGTTACGCTTGGCAAATTCGTCCTTGAGCTTGGCGGTCAGGCCCAGTTCGGTGGTGCACACGGGCGTGAAGTCTGCCGGGTGGGAAAACAGGATGCCCCAGCTGTCGCCGAGCCAGTCGTGAAACGAAATCCGGCCTTCGCTGGACTCCTGTTCAAAATCCGGTGCGGTGTCTCCAAGACGTAAACTCATAAGCTTCTCTCCTTTTGCAGCGACGTTCGACAGGTGCCGTTAAACCGGCTGTGACCCTGTCGGAATCTGTAATCACCTGGGCCATACGGTGGGTATGGCCCAGGTGATTTACAAGGGTGAGAACCCGATGGCGGGGTTAGCCGGCCGCCCGTTGACGCTCGAAGTGCTCGCGGGTGAGTTTGAATACCACCGGGCTGAGCAGCAGCAGGGCGACCAGGTTCGGCAGCGCCATCATGGCATTCAGGGTGTCCGCCACCAGCCACACGAACCCGAGGTTCAGGGTGGCGCCCACCGGGATCGCCAGGATCCAGGCTACACGGTAGGGCACGATCGCTTTAACCCCGAACAGGAACTCGATGCAGCGCTCACCGTAGAACGACCAGCCCAGGATGGTGGTAAAGGCGAACACCGCCAGGGCAATGGCTACCACGTAGTTGCCGACACCCGGCAGTGCCTCGGCAAAGGCCAGGGAAGTCAGCTCGGCGCCGGAGACGCCGGAGGTCCAGACCCCGGAGGTGATGATCACCAGGCCGGTGATGGTGCAGATGATGATGGTGTCGATGAAGGTGCCCAGCATGGCCACCATGCCCTGGTTGATCGGGTTCTTGGTCTGGGCGGCGGCGTGGGCGATCGGGGCGGAGCCCAGACCGGCCTCGTTGGAGAAGATGCCCCGGGCGACCCCGAACCGGATGGCGGCCCAGACCGCGGCGCCAGCGAAACCACCTTCGGCGGCGATGGGTGAGAACGCATGGGTAACCACCAAAGAGAGCGCGGCAGGAATGTCGGCGGCGTTGATCGCCAGCACCACCAGGCCCGCGAGCAGATAGGAGATGGCCATAAAAGGCACCAGGGAGCTGGCCACATGACCGATGCGGCGGATGCCGCCAATCAGCACCGCGCCTACCAGCACCATCAGGACCAGGCCGGTCAGCCAGTGGGGCACGTTGAAGTTGGCTTCAATGACATCCGCCACCGAGTTGGCCTGCACCGTGTTGCCGATGCCAAAGCCGGCAATGGCGGCAAAGACCGCAAAGAACACCCCAAGCCAGGCCCATTTTTTACCGAGGCCGTTGCGAATGTAATACATGGGGCCACCGACGTGGTCGCCGCGCTCGTCCACTTCCCGGAAACGCACGGCCAGCACTGCCTCGGAATATTTGGTCGCCATCCCGACCAGCGCGGTCAGCCACATCCAGAACAACGCACCGGGGCCACCCAGAAACACCGCGGTGGCAACGCCGGCGATGTTACCGGTACCAACGGTGGCGGACAGGGCGGTCATCAACGCCTGGAACGGCGGGATCTCGCCTTCCGACTCGGCGCCGGTAGCTTTGCGGCCTTGCCACATCAGCTTGAAGCCGGCCCCCAACTTCAACACCGGCATCATTTTGAGGCCGAGGCTGAGGAACAGGCCGACGCCCAGGATGAGTACCAGCATGGGTGGGCCCCACACCAGTGAATTGATTTGTCCGACAAATTCAGAGATGGCTTCCATGGGGATCTCCCGTTGTTAGCGTTGTATGCCCTTTTGAGACGTAACCTACGGAGTTTAAGCAAAAAACACGGTCTGTAAACTGTCGCCCGGGTTTTCTGTTTTCCTTTCCGGGGGCCATTGCCTATGGTTATAGACAGGGACCCACGTTCGGGTCCAGACACGCGAACCCAGCGGGAGGAGACCTGCCCATGCGCTCGTTGAAAGTCTCTGATGTCATGTGGAACCACATTGAGCCGGTCCGTTGTGGCACACCCTTGACGAAAGTGGTGAAGAGCCTGCTGCAGAACCACGTTACCGGCCTGCCCGTGGTGGATGATCAGCGCCACGTTTTGGGCTTTGTGTCGGAGCAGGACTGCATTCACGCCCTGCTGGTCAGCAGCTACCACTGCGAGGGCGACCCCATTGTCGACGACGTGATGTTCCGTGAACCGTTCACGGTGTCGCCGGAAACCGCCATGGTGGATCTGGCGCAGAATCTGGGTGCGGGCAAGCCCAAGGTTTACCCGGTTACCGATCACGGCAAACTGATTGGGATTGTTACCCGTACCGCTATCCTGGCGGAGCTGGCCCGGGCCGGATGTGGAGTGGAGTTGCCCAAGTACGCCAACGCCGACGACTGAGCCCATCTTTCCAACGCTGAGGATGCCATGGAACTTCTATCCACCAACCTATGCTTCGACGGGGAGCATCGACGCTATCGCCACCACTCCGCGACCCTGGAGTGCGACATGGAGTTTGCCGTTTTCCTGCCGCCCCTGACGCTGGGCCAGACGCCCAGGGACGTTCCCGTGCTGTACTGGCTGTCAGGGCTAACCTGCACCGATCAGAACTTCATGCAGAAAGCCGGCGCCCTGCGTCATGCCGCGAAACTTGGGTTGGCCATTGTGTGCCCGGACACCAGCCCCCGTGGGCTGAACTTGCCAGGCGAGGACGACAGCTACGATTTCGGCACCGGGGCCGGGTTCTACATCAACGCCACCGAGCAGCCCTGGGCCCCGCACTACCGCATGTACGATTATGTGGTGAAGGAATTACCCCAGCTGGTGGAAGATCAATTGCCGGTTACCGATCAACGTTCGGTCAGCGGTCATTCCATGGGCGGCCACGGGGCCCTGATCGCGGCTCTGAAGAATCCGGGGCGGTATGCCTCAGTTTCGGCCTTTGCCCCGATCGCCAACCCCACCGAGTGCCCCTGGGGCCAGAAGGCGTTCAGTGGTTACCTGGGTGATGACCAGCAGGCCTGGGAACAGTGGGATGCCACGCTACTGATTGCCACCGCGCGCGAGCGGCTGCCGCTGCTGGTGGACCAGGGCACGGCCGATGAGTTTCTTGACAGCCAGTTGAACCCGGATGCTCTGGCCGAAGCCTGTGAGACCTTTCACCACCACATTAACCTGCGTATGCATCGGGGTTACGATCACAGCTATTTCTTCATCGCGTCGTTCATCGACGATCACCTGGATCATCATGCCAAAGCATTGGGGTTGCGTTAGGGCAGGGTGAGTCCGGTCAGGCCCGGAAGCCCCAGATCAGGCTGAAATCCATGGACGGCATCACCTCGGGCTCTTCCAGGGCCCGGATGTTGTACTCCAGCAGACTGGTGTCGCGCTCGAAGGTACCGTTGTAGCGATTGCCTCGGGGGCCGAACACCGCTTTCACGAACGGGCCTCGGGCCCGAACCGGCCGGCCGACCACCACACCCACTTCGTTGTTGTCCAGGCGCACCAGCACCCCTGGCGGGTAGGTGCCGAGCACCCGCAGCAAGGCCCTGGGTACGGCTGGCCGGAAGGTACCGTCGCCGAGGGTGGCGATCAGTTTGCGAGCGTCGGTGACGTTCAGGCGAGTGCGGTAGGCCCGCTTGGTGATCATCGCCACGTAGCGCTCGGCCAGGGCCAGAATCTCGGCTTCCGGCCTGATGTCAGTGCCGCTCAGGCCCAGGGGATAGCCAGTGCCATCGGCCTGTTCGTGGTGCTGAGCAACGATGGTGGTCATCAGCTCATTGTCGATACCGGCGTCCCGCAGCGCCTGGACACTGCGTTGTGGGTGCTTGCTGATGACCTGGCGCTGGTCGTCGCTGAGCAGTTTGTTGGAGGCGTTGAGCTGGTCTGCCACCGGCACCAGCGCAAGGTTGGCGGTCAGGGCGGCCGCGGTCAGCACGCTGGTGCGTTTCTCGCTGAGCCCGAATTCCCGGCCGGTGAAATGGCTCAGAATGGCGTAGAACAGGGTCTGTTCGAGGATGGTGGGGCCGATTGAATATAAGTGCACCAGGGCGAGGCTGGCATCGGGCGCTTCGGTGCAGGTGCGCTCGATCATCCGGGTCAGGCCCAACAGCCGTTTCTGGGCTGAGGGATCTGCTGTGGTAATCGCGTTGAGAGTGGCTTCCAGGGTTTGCAGCAGGTCCGGGTAGTCGGCGAAGGGATTGCGCTCGCGCTGGTCCTCCACCACCTTTTCCTGTGGTCGCTCGATCCTGCGGGGTTTGAATCGGCCGCGCTCGAACAGTTGTTCCAACTGGGTGTCCGTCTGAATCACGTAACCCTGGCGCAGCAGTACGTTGCCGTTGGCATCGTACACATTCCACGGCAGAGGGCGTCCCAGTTCCAGGGCACCGGGAGCGATTCGGACGAGGTTATTCAATATTTGGAATCCTGATTACCGGTTTGCACTGGTCAAAGTGTAACCCTTAACGACATCTGGGCACTATATGCCTTTGGTGGCGTGTCATTCTTTTACTCGATTTGACAGTTATGATGTTGCTGCTAAAGATAAAAACTGAGTGCAGGTTCACATTTTGTGACTGTGCGTGATGGATTTGTAAAATCTCGTCGGAGGATGAGGTTTGGTCGCCCGGCTTACGCTATGCTAGGGAGCTAAATAAAAACAGTCTTCGGGTCGGACCCAGATGCTTTACCGTCTTAAAACGGATTTTCGTTTATCAATCATTACCCTGTTGGGCGCTAGCGCGATCCTGGGTATCACGCCGTTTGCGGTGTTCCGGTTCCTGCAGGGCAACCTGCTGGCCGGACTGATTGATATTGCCATCCTGGCGGTCATTGTCGGCAGCGTCACCCATGCCTGGGTGACCGGGCGCACCGATCGCAGTGGTCTGTTCCTGGCGGTGATGACCTCGTCCAGCGCCGTGGTCGTCGGGGCCCTGACTGGAGAGCCGGGGCTGTTCTGGCTGTTCCCCTGCCTGGTCACCAGCTTCTTCCTGACCAGTCCGCGCCTGGCCATCGTGATTAACCTGAGTGCGATCACCCTGATGATGGCACAGACCGAAATCTTCCGTTCCCTGGTTCAGATGTGGTCGTTCGCCGCCGGTGCTGTGGTGGTGAGTGCCTGCGCTTACGTGTTTGCCTTCCGTAATGAGGCTCAGCGGGAGCGGCTGGAGCATCTGGCCACCATCGACCCGCTTACCGGCGTCCTGAACCGCCGGTCCATGGACCAGGAGCTGGCCTGGGCGGTAGGTAACGCCCAGCGCACCAATGGCATCTATTCCATTGCCCTGCTCGACATCGATCATTTCAAGCAGATCAACGACAAGTACGGCCACGGTGTCGGGGACGAGGTTCTGGTGGACATGGTAGCGCTGATTCAGC
>JBPEXK010000423.1:0-7478 GCA_052031745.1 Marinobacter sp.
AGCCCGGAGGCCAGGAAAATCCCCGGTTTGCCGAAGGAAGCCTTGGGCAGGGCCGGGCCCCAGCACAGATAGAGCACAAACAGGGCAATGGTCAGCTGCCAGATCGACGCCGGCAGATCCACCAGTAGCCAGGCACCCAGCGCCGCGCCGGCCACCACGCCCGGGGCAAACGCGGCAATCACCGACCAGTCCACCTGCTTGCGGGTCAGCAGCGCCCGGCCGCCATTGGAGCCCAGCTGAATCATGCCGTGCACCGGGATGATCGCCGCCGGCGGCAGCCACGAGGCCATTAACACCAGCAACAATACCCCGCCTCCGGCGCCGAGGCTGGCGGTGATCATTGAAGTCAGGGTCGAGCAGGCGAGCAGAAACAGAGCCACCGTGAGGCTGAGGCTGTCGGGAATCAGGCTTACTTCCATGCACAAAAATCCGTGGTTTTGAGGCGGGCGGTCCGGCACAGGGCTTCGGTGGCCAGCTCCACATCGGCAACGTAATACAGCGATGCCAGCCCGAGCCGGTCGCGGCCGAGGTTATGGAACACCATGCCGAAGGCGATGTCACCGGCGCTGAAGCGGTCGTGGTGTTGGGCAAAATAAGCCGCCGGTTTGGCCAGTTGCTCATCGGTCAACAGCGCCTGCACCCGGGCGGCCCCGCCATGATAGGCCTGAATCAACAGCAAGGTGAACAGCCGCTGCCGTTTTCCGTCTGGCAGATGACCGAAGCGCTGATCGAAATCCGGGGCCAGGTTGCGGGCATTCTGGTTCATCAACCGGAGCGCGCAATCAATCTGCGCCAGCCGATGCCAGTAGTTTTTTGGTTTGATGCGACAGTCCGACAGCGCCGAGGGTGACAGCTGCAGAATGCCCCGGGCATTGGCGCCAGAATGCGCCCGGGCCTGGCCTCCGCTTTCGATCAGGATCTGGCCGGCGAGGTAGCGTGGCAACACCTCCGGCAGTTGCAGCCGCTGCTGTTCCTGGCGGGTCTGAACCACGTACAGTAGCGCTTCGTGCAGGGGGCCGGGCTGGCCACTGGATGCGAAAGCCAGATCATCCCAGGCGCCCCACAGCCGAGCGGACGGCAGGGTGCCCAGGTAGCGGGCCACGGCCTCGTCGAGATTGACGTGGGGCTGATCGCAGGCCAGGGCGAACGGATAACCGGTCTGGCCAGGCTGGCCCGGGAGCCAGGTATCGGCACGCTGGTCATCGAACAGGGACTTGCGGGTATCATTCAGGCGTGCCTGGGTGGCGGTGCTGTCGCTCCCGTTGCTGATCCAGGCCAGAAATTGGCCGCGCATATCGAACAGGATGTGACGCTCGGTGTTGGAACAGTAGCCGGATTCCCGCAGCACCCAGCCCCGAATGGTGAGGACATTGCGGTATACGCCCTGGCTGACCCAGTAGGGTGAGTCCCGTACCACCTTGGTCCAGCTGTCCTCGGCGCCGGCATTGCCCTCACTGGGGCTGGACTCCTGGGCCACGCTGGCCGGAGGCAGGCCTGCCCACAGCAGGATGAAAAACACGCAGAGCTGTCGTAAGCTCATGTCACTCCAACGCATTAGCCAACTCACTCAGCAACCCATTCACGATGAATCCGTGACCGTCCTGATAACACAATAACAAACGGAACCGATCATGCAGCAATCAGAATACTTGAGCTATGACGCCACCGCACTGGCGGACCTGATCCGGCGTGGCGAGGTGTCGTCCCGGGAAGTCTGCGAGGCGGCCATCGACCGGGCCACCCGGGTCAACGGCACTCTCAATGCCATCTGCCATCCCCAGTTCTCCGAGGCCCTGGAACAGAAAGTGCCGGCCGGGGAGCTGTTCTCCGGCGTTCCGCTGTTGCTCAAAGATCTGGCCCAGGAACAGGCGGGCCACCCCTGCACCTTTGGCAGCCGGGCCCTGACCCGCAACGTGGCGGTGCAGGATTCCGAGTACGTGCGCCGGGCCCGGTCGGCTGGCCTGGTGTTTCTTGGCCGCACCGCGACACCGGAATTCGGGCTCAAGGCGGTCACCGAATCGGCGCTGTGGGGCCCCACCCGCAATCCTTGGCAAACCGACTGCACCCCAGGTGGCTCCAGTGGCGGTTCCGGCGCCGCAGTGGCGGCCGGGGTGGTGCCCATGGCGGGCGCCAACGACGGCGGCGGCTCGATCCGGATTCCCGCCGCCTACAATGGCCTGTTTGGCCTTAAACCCTCCCGGGGCCGGATCTCCAGTGGCCCCCAAGTCGGTGAGGCCTGGACCGGCGCGTCCTGTGAGCATGTGGTCAGTCGCACCGTTCGCGACAGTGCCGCCATGCTCGACGTGCTCAGCGGCCCAGCCGCCGGCGACCCCTTCGCCATCCCGGCCCCGGCTGGCCGTTACCGGGACCTGATCCAGCAGTCGCCGGGCACACTGAAGATTGGGCTATTCACCGCCTCGCCCTACGGCACTGAAGTGTCGCCTGACTGTGTGGCGGCGGTGGAGGCCACCGCCCGGGTGCTGGAGAACCTGGGGCACCAGGTGGAGTACGCCCGCCCGGACTACGATGGTATGGCCTTGGCCCGCTGTTACCTCGGGCTTTACTTCGGCGAGGTCTCCGCTCTGATGGAGCGAGCCCGGGAGGAGTTTGGCGCCGGCGACGACGACTTTGAACTGGACACCCGACTGATTGGCATGCTCGGGCGTACCATGCCTCTGCCCGATTACGTCCGCCGGCGGCAGCAGTGGAACGATTTTGCCCGGGCGCTCGGGACCTTCTTCGGGCGCTACGACCTGTACCTGTGCCCGACCGCCGGGCAACCACCGGCCCGCATCGGCGAGCTGGACACCCCGGTGCACCTGCGCGTGGCGGCGCGCCTGATGCTGACCCTGCAAGCCGGCAAGCTGGTGCACCGCAGTGGTCAGGTCGATCAGATGGCGCTGGAGAGTCTGGCGCGCACGCCCTTTACCCAGTTGGCCAACCTCACCGGCACGCCCGCCATGTCCGTGCCCATGCACTGGACCCAGTCCGGTCTGCCGGTTGGGGTTCAGTTCGGCGCCCGTCACGGCGACGAAGCCCGATTGTTGCAACTGGCGGCCCAGCTGGAGGAAGCCAGCCCCTGGTTCGGTCACTATGAGCGTCTGGAGAACGCGTTCGACGGTTAGGGGTTGTGATCCGCCCGGGCCAACTCCACGTTTATCTTTGTGTGCGGAACAGGCTATGCTGTCAGTCAGGAGGGGCCAAACCTTCCTGACAGACCCTGATGGCATCGAGGAGGCGAGCGTATTATGAACCAACCGATGGCAATCGATGATCTGGTGTCAGTAGCACAAGCTGAGGCAATGGGGGAGCTTGATGCCCCCATGATGGCAATCGTCCTGTCCAGCGATCAAAGCTACGACTTGCCCATTAACTCCCTTGAAACCGATGCCGACAAGGCCCGCTGGGGTTTGATCCTCCGCGCAGCCCGCGAGCATGTGGAAGCCGATGCGGTGGCCGTGCTCTACCCGGCCTGGACCACCATCCGTCACAAAAACCCGGACCCGGCGCAAGAGGGCGCCTCCGACCAGGATAGCGGTGCCGATGGCACCGACAGCAGCCCGATCGATACCCTGTTTGTGCAACTGCACACCCGTGATCACGTGTACTGGCGGGGGTTCGAGCAGATTCGGGATCCCAAGCACCAGCGCATTATCGGCTTCCGCCGCATCAAGGCGCTGTCCACCGACTACAAACGGCACGAGGCGCCATCCGTGGCCTCCTGGCTCAGCACACTGTTCGAGCCGCTGCCGGACGAAGGCCAGGAAACCGCTGTGGATCGGGAACTGGCGGACCTGCTGGAAGAGCCGGAAGTGAGTGCTGCGCTCTATCCACGCGAACTTCGGGCCATGCACTGAGCAAAAAAGTGATCTGTTGAGTCAAGCCAGCCGCCTGAGCGTCAGGCGGCTGGTATCCTTTCCCATACCCACGCCAGGCTGATCCCTATCACTCCGAGCAGGGTCAGTGGCACCAGTGCCCGCTGGTACAACGGCGTCGCCCGAGCCAGAACAGTAAGCAGTGGAAAGCAAAGCACCAGCAACGCCAGTTGGCCCATTTCTACCCCAATATTGAAACCGGCCAGGGCAACCGCCAGGTTGACCGCACCCGTTGTCAGGTCGGACAGCACACTGGCAAATCCGAAGCCGTGTATCAGGCCGAAACCAAAGGCCAGTGGCCAAGTCTGGTGGCCGAGCACCGGCCAAACCACATTCACGGCCGCGACAATAATGGAAGCGGCTATCGCCGTCTCGACCCAGGCGATGGGCAGGCTGACGATGTCCAGTGCCGCGAGAGCCAGAGTGATGGAATGGGCCACTGTAAACGCAGTTACCACCGCCGTAAGTTCTACTATCTGCGCCCGGCTGGGCAGCCATGGTTGTTGTACCGCTGAGCGGCGACGGTGAGTCAGGCTGGCTGGCAACACCAGCACCAGCAGGAATAGCAGGTGGTCCAGTCCGATCAGCAGGTGCACCACGCCCTCGTAGAGAAAGGTGTGGAAGCTCTCCCAGAACCCAACCTGGCCGGCGGACCGCAAATCCAGCGTCTGGCTGTCGGGCCCGAGCACTGCCAGGTTCACGTTGTCGCCGGCGCGGAGCTGGATCAGGCCTCGGTGCAGGCTGTCCTGCTCGAACAGCAGACGGTAATCGAGGCGTTCGGGACTCTGCCCGTGGTCACAAAGCACCCCATAACGGGCAGCGGCGTAGGCGCCGTCGCTGTGCTGGGTCAGGCCCCATTCCTGGCCCTGTAGTTGGCAAACCTCGTTGTCGGCCGACAGGGTGACGCCGGCCTCCACGACGCTCTGAATATCAGCCTTGTGTTGCCGCAGTTCGCTGCCGGTCACCTTGCCGTCGCTATTGCTGTCCAGGGGCAAAAGCAGTGCCAGATCCCGCACCGCAACATCGATCCGCAATTCGCCCGCATCCCTGTCCAGATACATAAAACTGTCACTGGCTTTGTGTGCCCAAACGGGATTGGCCGATGCCAGCAGCAGGAATGCCGCGGCCAGAACTTGAAGTGTCACCGAACGGCTCATCGTGGCGCCTCCGGATAACGGTGGTCGGCCTGATTGTGCTGCTCCAGCCACCTGTGCACTCGGGCCAGGGCAGCGGTATCGCCCACGCGATGGGCCGCGCGCAATACCAGGCGGGTATCGAACGGTTCACGCTGGCTTTGCCAGTTGGCCAGGGCGTGCTGAAGCGCCAGGGTTGGATGGTTTTCCACATCGAGCTGAAAGCGGGCGAAATCCCGCTGGTGCAGCAGGGCCCCGCGCCACTGGGCTTCGGCAAATCTTGCTCGGAGTGATGTCACCAGGTCCTCTGCCTGCGGAGCGCTGATTTCCCGCAGGGCAATCGCCCGAATTACCGCCAACGCATCCACTCCCTCATAGCCCTCGGTGAGTGCCAAGGCTGCCCTGACATTGCCCGCTTGAAGCTGCCAATCTGCCAGTTGGGTGCGGGTGTACAGATCGTCCGGGAGCTGGTTCAGGACCGCCCGCCAGTGTATTGGGGCTGAATCGAGACCCAGCTGGGCCGCCAGATCTCCGAGTGTGCCCAGGGTCCAGAGTCGGCTGGTTGCATCCAGACCCCGGGCAGCAGCCAGCTGTGCCTGCAGTCGATCGTAAGCGCGTTCGGCCTGGCCAGTCCTGGCTTCGGTTTGTGCCAGGCAGCTATCCGCGATCAATCCAGGGTAGGCCTTGGCCAATTGTTGGCAGTGTTGGCGCGCCTCGCCATAGCGGCCCTGGACCAGCTCCAGGTTGGCAAGGGTGAGCCTGGCTTGGGTCCGCTGCTGACGCTGCGTGCTGGTGTCCAGCACTTGTCTCAAATCGCGCCGGGCAGCGTCGAATCGGTGCAGGCTCTGGGCCAGGGTGGCGCGCAGCACCCGGAGTCGATCGTTGATATTCGGTTCCGGCCAGGTTTGTAGCAGTCGCTCCGCGTAACCAAGAAATCGGGGGTCGCCGGTGGCGCGGGCCTGGCCAATGAGTTGTTCCAGTCGGTCCGCTAGCTCATGCGCGGTTAGCGCCTCGGCTCCTGGTCGTGGCGCAATTTCGGGCAGCGTGGCCAACACCGCGTCGTCGGCAAAATCCTTTTGGATTGGGTTTGGCGAGGCCAGACCGACTGGTACTGACAGCAGTCCTCCGGCCAGCGCAAGCCCAAGCCAAAAAGCCCTGCCCACATGGGCAGGGGAGGAAATGGCCGGATGCGCGCGGGCGCGGATCCGGCTGGGGCTGGTGTTACCGCAACTGGTCATCGAAGGCCTGCGGGTTGTTCTGGTCGTTGAAGCTGAAGTCCGTGTCGTTGATCTGCACCGCCGCGCGGGTGTCGCTTGTATTGGCGAGCTCCCCCTGGACGAAGGTGGTGAAATCCACCGATGGATCCGGCCGGTCGATCCGGTTACTGGAACTGTCGGAGCAGCCCACTAACATCAACCCCGAGACAGCCAGAGCAGCCATTTTGAGCAAAGTACTCATGACAACCTCCTGATCAGTTGGGTGAGCCGGCCAGCGGCGTCGCCAGGTACGGGAAGGTGGTCCTGAGTTCGGCCGGATCCAGCTGCACGCCATCGGTGTAGGGCTGCATGCCATCGGGCGCATCCATTGGATCGGCAAGGACGCCCATAGCAACTCGCAAAGCGGCATCCACCGTGTCATCGACCGGCCGACGGCCATTGGGGAAACCTGCATTGTCGCCACCAAGCACGCCGAGATCATCCTGGGTGGCTGCGGGTGTGGCGGCAATGGCCGGATTCAGGCGAAGCATTTCCGATGTCGTTACACCTACCGGCATGTTCACACCGGCGACGCCGGTCAAGAAGACCGAAACAAGGTCATTGCGTGGGAAATTGTTGGGAGCGGTGACACCGAACAAAGTTTGAAGCAGTTCTGGCAACGTGGGATGGGTGACGTAGGTCGCGAATTGCCCGTCATCCATGGGCTCGCTGGCGTTAAACCGGTCCTTGTCTTTCAGTCCAATAACCACTTCGTTCACCAGCGGCATGCCCAGACGGGAGACCTGGGTGTAGGCACCGCCCTCAACCGTAGCGCCCTTGGCGTCGGAGGTGGGGGCCGGATTCAGGACTCGGGCCTGCCGCAGGCTGGCCGTGGTCCAGGCACCAATCACGGGGTCACCGCCAGACGTGACTGCCGAGCCAGTGAGGCAAGCCGTGGGCACTTCCAGGGCAAAGGAGGTCACGTTCTTGTCAGCCAGATCGCCGGCGCCCTCACCGTTGCGCGGCCCGAGAGGGTTGGTGTTTACCAGGTCGAAGATCTCGCCCAGGTTCACCGCAAAGGCTTCCTTGCGCTGACCGACAAAGACCTTGCCGTTTATGCTACAGCCGGGGATGTTGATGCCGTAGATGTGGCCGTCGGCGTAGCTGGCGTAATCGGCAAACGATTTGCCGCCAATGTTGTCCAGGGGTTTGTCGAAGGTATCCATGCCAGTGCTGGCGTTGGTGGCGGTCTGCACGGTGCCGGTGCGACGGTC
>JBPEXK010000041.1:0-16106 GCA_052031745.1 Marinobacter sp.
CTGGAAAAGAAGATGGGCATCAAGGCCTCGGCCACCTGCGTGATGAACTTCGACGGCGCCACCGGGTTCCTGATTGGTCCGGAGAATCAGGGCCTGGAGTGCATGTTCACCTTCATGAACACTGCCCGCATCGGTACTGCCATCCAGGGCGTCGGCCCGGCCGAGCTGTCCTACCAATGGGCCCTGGACTACGCCCGGGAGCGCCGGTCCATGCGCGCGCTGTCTGGCAAGAAGGAACCGGATCAGGTCGCCGACGCGCTGATTCACCACGCCGATGTCCGGCGCATGCTGCTGACCCAGAAAGCCATCGCCGAGGGTGGCCGGGCCATGCTCTATTACGCCGCCCGACTGGCCGACCACATGGTGGAAGGCTACGCCGACGGTGATGACGCCAAAGCCGCCCGGTACGACGACAAGCTCGGTTTCCTGACCCCGATCCTCAAGGGCTTTCTGACCGAGATGGGTTGCGAGGCCGCTAACTTGGGCATGCAGGTGTTCGGTGGCCACGGCTACATTCGCGAGCACGGCATGGAACAGATCGTCCGCGACACCCGCATCGCCACCCTGTACGAGGGCACCACCGGCATCCAGGCCCTGGATTTGCTCGGCCGCAAGGTGCTGCTGATGACCCAGGGCGGCGCGGTACGCGAGTTCACCCTGAAAGTGGCCAACTTCGCGCGCAAGCAACTGACCGACAAGCGCCTGCGCCCGATGGCGCTGGAGCTGCTGAAACTGACCGGTCAGTGGAACTGGCTGACGGTGCGGATCATGCTGGCGGCACGCAAGGACCGGGACGTGGTCAGCGCCGCCGCCCACGATTTCCTGATGTACAGCGGCTACGTGACCATGGCGTTCATGTGGCTGCGCCAGTCCGCCGTGGCTGTGGATAAGTTGGCTAACGGCGGCGAGGAATCCGAGGCCTTCTACCGGGCCAAGCTGGCCACCGCCGAGTTCTACTATGAGCGCCTGCTGCCCCGGGCCCAGAGCCACGCCACCAGCATGCTCAGCCCGACCACCTCGCTGATGCAGCTGGCTGACGAGGACATGGCCTTCACCGGTTAAAAGATCAGGCCGGAATTCCGGATCTGACCGGATTCCGGCCTTGAAAATCAGCATCAGCGTCCGCACTTCTACGACGGATTTTCATCCAATTCATTCGATTTCAAGAGGTTAGTAACGAGAACTGCGAGCATAAAAGTAAGGAGGTTCGAATATGGAAACTCGTCCTGACGACTTTTATCCCACTCGACTGGAACGTCCCACTGCCACCTTCGACCGGTTGGACCCAGTTATCCACAGCACCGGTGCCGACCGTACCGGCGGCCCCCTGAGTGAAACGGAACTGGCACAGTACGAACGCGATGGCTTTCTGGTGTTCAACAATTTCCTGGATGCCGACACCGTTCGCCGCTTTCGCGAGGATTTACGCGCTTACGAACACGACGACGAAGTGTTGCGCTCCGAAGGCACCATCACCGAGCCCGGCAAACAGGAAATCCGCTCCATTTTCGGCATTCATAATCTGTCCGAGCGCTTCGACCAGCTGACCCGGGATCCACACATCCTGGCCATGGTGCATCAGCTGTTGGGCAGCGACGCATACATCCATCAGTCCCGGATCAATTTCAAACCTGGGTTCCACGGCAAGGGCTTCGACTGGCACTCGGATTTTGAGACCTGGCACGCCGAAGACGGTATGCCGCGCATGCGCGCCGTGAGCTTTTCCATCGCCCTGACCGACAACACCCCGTTCAATGGGCCACTGATGCTGGTGCCCGGCTCCCACAAGACCTTCGTGCCCTGCGTCGGACGCACTCCGGAAGACAATTACCAGTCATCCCTGAAGAAACAGGAGCTGGGCGTGCCCAGTGACAAAGAGTTGGCCCGCATCGTTGACCAACGGGGCATCCAGGCGCCGACCGGTCCGGCCGGCTCGCTGATCGTCTTCGAGTGCAACACCCTGCACGCCTCCAACGCCAACATGTCGCCCTGGCCGCGAAGCAACCTGTTCTTTGTCTACAACAGTGTGGAAAACCAGCTGGTTCAGCCCTTCTGTGGCAACAAGCCGCGCCCGGATTTCCTGGGCAACCGCAGTGATACCCGGGCACTCCAGCCCTTCGCCACCGATGATCTGAAACGGACCGGGTAAGCGGCGATCAAACCGGCGACCGCCGTCTTACCGGGTTAATTGGCGCTCTGGAACCGCTCGATGAAGGCTTCGGATTCGGCGATGGAATCCTCCATCTCCCGAATCAACTTATCCACATCCGAGCGGATCTGGCTCAGTTCCTGCTCCAGTGCGCCAATGGCCTGGGCGTTCAGATTGTGCTTGAGAAACAGCACCTGGTCCTCGAACGCCTCCAGCACCGGCGCCATCTTGTCCTCGGCCCGGTGCATGCGGGCAATCAGCGACTCGTACTGGCGTCGGGTCTCGGCCAGCTGGCGCTCGCTGCTGCGGCGCAGGGACGCGCTTTCGTACAGGTCCAGCTCGTCTTCCCACTCCTCGAACAGCGCCTCGGACACGTCCTCGACCGCATCGATCCGGTCCCGCACCGCCTCTGCAGCGTCTTCGCTGTCTTCAAACGCGGTGCGAATGGTGTCGTACTTGTCCTGCAATGCCGTATCCGGGGTGTCCACCACGCTCTGGAACCGCTCCAGGGACGAGCGGAAGGTTTCCTGGGCCTCGGTTTGGGCATCCCGGGCGTCCTCGACCCGATCCACCAGAATCTCGCGCTTTTCAATCCCCAGCTTTTCCATGGCGCTGTAGTACATGGAACTGCAGCCGGCCAAGGTCAGACACAGCAACAAACCCAGCACTGCCACTGGGGAACGGAGATGGAACAGGGCTTTCGGCATCTTGGGCTCCCGGCCCGGTTACAGGCCGTATTTGGTTTCGATAGCCTCGAACATACCGGACTCGCGGATGGCGTCAAGGCCAGCCTGCAGCTCGTTGACTACGGCATCGGAGGTTTCCAGGTTCAAGGCCAGGAACAGCTGGGTGTCGTTGAACGAGAATACCGGCTTCAGGCCTTCAACATTCTGCTGGGATGCCACGTACGGCCCGCCCAAACGGTCCGCCAACCAGAGATCGATCTGCCCCAGTTCAAGCCGTTTCGGGTTCAGGTCGTCGCTGTCCAGAGCCGAGACTTCGTAACCCCGCTT
This sequence comes from Marinobacter sp., assembly GCA_052031745.1. Lineage (GTDB taxonomy): Bacteria > Pseudomonadota > Gammaproteobacteria > Pseudomonadales > Oleiphilaceae > Marinobacter. Next base: position 3,163 of record JBPEXK010000041.1, read on the forward strand.
GATCAGGTACTCGGATTTGACGTCGTTGCGATAGCCGCCGAACACCTTGCCCTTGGCATCGGACAACTCGTCCATCTGGAAGTTGGAATCCGGCGCCGCAAACACTGTCCACAGGTTGTTGGTCAGCGGCCCCACCCATTTGAACAGTGGCGCCCGCTCTTCGGTGTAGGTGGTGCAGAAAATGCCGTGATTGGGCTTGGTCAGGGCGCGGTTGTAGCCGTAATCCCAGTTGCGCAGCTTGATGCGGTAATCCAGGTCGGTTTGCTCCAGGGCGGCGGTCACCAGCTCGGTGCACAGGCCATCAATATCTTCTTTGCCGTGTTCGAAGGCCCGGCCCGAGGCGCTCATGTTGTAGGGCGGAAAATTCTCGGTGTACAGGTACAGTCGTTCTTCGGCCTGGACCGAGGTCGTGGTCGCCATCAACGTCAGGGCGGCCGCGGTAATACCGGTTACTAATTTGATCACTTCGTTACTCCCAATCCTTCGCAATAAGTAAAACCCGTAACTAGAACGTCAGGTTAGCTCTCAGCGTTCACGGATTGGGGGAGAAAAACGTATCAATTGGTAACCGGGCTGCAACAATTCGCGACAGAACCGCCGGCACGGCCTGTCCCGCCGGTTATTTGCCGATACAGAAACTGGAAAAGATCTTGCCGAGCAATTCGTCCGGGCTCAGGTGGCCGGTGATTTCACCCAGGGCATCCTGGGCCGCTCGCAGGTCTTCGGCCAGCAATTCACCGGCGCCATAACCTTCCAACTGGCCCTGGCCCTGGCGCAGGGAATCCCGTGCCCGTTCCAGGGCATCCAGGTGCCGGCGCCGGGCCAGGAAGCCGCCTTCGGTGGTGCTGGCAAAGCCCATGCACTGCTTCAGGTGGTCGCGCAACACCTCCAGGCCATCGGCGGATTTCGCCGCCAGCCGGATCACCGGGGCGGCCTGGTCTTCGGCGTCGCTCATGCCCACCGGTTCCGAGGACAGATCCACCTTGTTGCGCACCACCGTGACCGGGGCGCTGGCCGGTAGCCGGTCGATGAAGTCGGGCCAGATCTGGTGCGGGTGAGTCTCGGCAGTGGTGGTGGCGTCCACCATCAGCAGGATGCGATCGGCCTGGGCGATTTCGTCCCAGGCCCGGGCGATGCCAATCTGCTCGACCTCGTCCGGACTGTCGCGCAGGCCGGCGGTGTCGATGATGTGCAGTGGCATGCCATCGATGTGGATATGTTCCCGCAGTACGTCCCGGGTGGTGCCTTCGATGGCGGTGACGATAGCGGCCTCGCGCCCGGCCAGGGCATTGAGCAAGCTGGATTTGCCGGCGTTTGGGCGGCCGGCGATCACCACCTTCATGCCATCGCGCAAGATGGTGCCTTGCTGGGCCTCGGCGAGGATGGTTTCCAGCCGGTCCAGCAACTGCTGCAAGTCGCCGGCGATTTTGCCATCGGCAAGAAAGTCGATTTCCTCCTCCGGAAAGTCGATGGCGGCTTCGACGTAGATACGCAAGTGAGTGACCGCATCCACCAGTTCGTCCACCTGGCGGGAAAACACCCCCTGCATGGATCGCACGGCGCAGCGCGCGGCCTGCTCCGAGCTGCTTTCGATCAAATCGGCAATGGCCTCGGCCTGGGCCAGGTCCAGTTTGTCGTTCAGGAACGCACGTTCGGAAAACTCCCCGGGCCGGGCCAGACGGGCGCCGCGGCTGCAGACTTCCCGCAGCAACAGGTCGAGGATCACGGTGCCGCCGTGGCCCTGGAGCTCGAACACGTCCTCACCGGTGAACGAGTGCGGGTTGGGGAAAAATAGCCCAATGCCCTCGTCGATCAGCTCGCCGCTGCGGTCCAGGAACGGGCCGTAGTGGGCGTACCGGGGTTTGGGCGCAAAGCCGAGCATCTGCTGGGCAATGTCGGCGGCGGCCGGCCCGGATACCCGGACGATGCCAACGCCGGCCTGACCCGGTGCGGTGGCGATGGCGGCTATGGTGTCTGCGGTTTGACTCATCTCGAATCCTGGGGGCAACACAAGGGTGTTAAAAACAACAAAGGCTCCACGAAGGAGCCTTTGTCGGGGTCACGGTTTCAGCATCATTCAGTGCTTTTTACCGGCCGTTTCTGCTTCGATCTTGCGGGTAATGTACCACTGCTGGCTGATCGACAGAATGTTGTTCACCAGCCAGTACAGTACCAGACCTGCCGGGAACCACAGGAAGAACACGGTGAAGATCAACGGCATCATCTTCATAATCTTGGCCTGCATCGGATCCGGCGGTGTCGGGTTCAGGTGCATCTGCAGGAACATGCTGGCGCCCATCAGAATCGGCAGGATGAAGTAGGGGTCCATCTGCGACAGATCCTGGATCCACAGCATGAACGGCGCGTGCCGCAACTGCACGCTCTCAAACAGCACCCAGTACAGGGCGATGAACACCGGCATCTGTACCAGGATCGGCAGACAGCCACCGAGCGGATTGATCTTTTCCCGCTTGTACAGGGCCATCATTTCCTGGGACATGCGCTGGCGATCGTCGCCATAGAGTTCTTTCAGGCGCGTCAGCTGTGGTGCCACGGCGCGCATCTTGGCCATGGACCGGTAGCTGGTGGCCGACAGGTGGAAGAACACGCCTTTTACCAGCACGGTCAACAGGATGATGGCGACACCCCAGTTGCCCACCAGGCTGTAGAACCATTCCAGGATGACGAACAGCGGCAGCGAGATGAAGAACAGGAAACCGAAATCGACGGTGCGATCCAGGTTGGCGGCGACGTTTTCCAGTCGGTCAATGATCTTCGGGCCAACGTAGGCGCGGGCACCCACTTCCGCGGTTTCCCCGGGCGCCACGGTGGTGGCCGGGTAGACAAAGCCCATCACGTACAGCGGGCCGCGGCGGGTGGTCTGGAACTGGGCCGGCTGATCACGCTCAGGTACCCAGGCCGCCAGGAAGTAGTGCTGCAGGAACGCCAGCCAGCCGTTGGTCACGGACTGGTTGACCGGGTTTTCCGACAGGTCACTGAAATCGAACTTCTCGTAGGGGTCTTCGGACGAGCTCATGACCATGCCCAGGAAGGCCTGGATACCCATGCTGTTCTGGGCCGTCGGGTCTGGCGCCTGGTCACGGACGATTTTGCCGGTGAAGTTGGCTTTCCAGGGCTCGCTGGTCTGGTTGTCGATCAGGTAGCGAACGCCGATTTCGTAGCTGTTGCGCTCGAACTCGTAGCGTTTGGTGATCTTCACGCCGTCGTCGGTGGTGTAGGTCAGGTCCACGGTGAGCTGGTCCTGGCCTTCAGCCAGCTCGTAGCTGTCGGCGTTGGTCTGGTACACCGGCGCGCTGCCGTTGGCCCGGCTGTCCGGACCGTTGCGACCAATCAGACCGCTTTCCATCACGTAGGTGCGGGTTTCGGTGTTGGTCAGCAGCTTCAGGGGTTCCCGGCTGTTCAACGATTCGTCGTAGTTGTTCAGGGAGCTGCGCACCAGGTTGCCGCTGACCCGATCGATGGTCAGTTCAAACACATCGGTACGCACGGTTACCAGTTGGGCTTCGTCAGACACTTCGCCGCCGGTGCTGCTGGCGATCTGTTCATTGCTTTCCGGCGTGCTGAACTCCTCACCGGAACCAGCAGTCTGGCTGTCTTCCGGCAACACCAGATTATCACCACCGCTGGTGCTGGCGCCGTTGCTGGTCTGTGCGACCTGCTCGGTGGCCGGTTGCTGGTGATAATCCTCATTCCAGGCAAGCACCATCAGATAACTGACAATAGCCAGGCCGGCAAATAATACGATGCGTTGAATATCCATAGAGTTACTGTCTGGTCTGGGTTGTAGGTTGAGAATGATCAGCCTGAAGAAAAGGTGTTTCGGTAGTGCCGTGCTGACAGTGGCTGCTGCCGGGTACCGGGTCGTAACCGCCTTCGGCCCAGGGGTGGCATCGCAGCAGACGTCGACCGGCCAATGCCAGTCCCTTCCACGGACCATGCAGTTGTATGGCTTCAATGGCGTATTGCGAACAGGTTGGGTAGTGGCGGCAATGACTCGCCATCAGGGGACTGATTGCGTACTGGTACAAGCGGATTGGAGCAAGTAGGAGTCTACGCATCAACCCGGTCCTTTGCCGGCTGGCTGAGTTGCCGTGGTGTTCGCTGACTGCGAGTGCTGGTGTTTTCGTTTCAGACGACGCCAGAGGTCATCAAGCGCGGTCCGAACTTTTCGGGTATCCAGGTCGGCCAGTCCCTGACGTCCAAGCACCACAATGTCCAAGTGCGGGTAGTCAGTCTGATGCCGGAAGGATTCCCGTACCTGCCGTTTGATCCGATTTCTCTGGACGGCAAGCTTCAGATTCTTCTTAGAAAAAATCAAACCGACCCTGGCGTGACCGAGATTATTCGGCGTCGCCAGGATCAGAAAATTCCTGTGCGGAACTTTCAGCTGTACGTCATCGAAGACTTTGCCGTAATCAGCAGGCCGCAGGAGGCGGTGTGACTTCGGGAAACTCAAAGCCTTCATGAGGCGAGCTGGTTACGCAGACAGACGTGCGCGACCTTTGGCACGACGACGGGCAATAACCTTGCGGCCGTTGGCAGTTGCCATACGGGCACGGAAACCGTGTACGCGCTTACGCTTCAGGACGCTCGGTTGAAACGTTCTTTTCATGGTGACGATCTCACAATTCGTGTGTTGGACATTGCTAACTGGCTGGAAAATGTACAGCCAAAACAGGAGCGGCATTCTATGCAAATGCCGGGGAAAGTTCAACGGTTATTCGTCGGGTAGGTGGGAGTATTGGATGGGAGCGGTCTGGCGTAGCCCCAGGCTCAACGGATAATAAATTCTATAGGTCTTTTTAGAATTCTTTTAAGGATTATTTATTACTGTTATTACGCCCCATGATTTCTGTGGATAAGGCTATTTAGGCAAGCAAATTCAGAAAGATAAGCTTGTGATAAGGGTTGTGACAAGCGCCAACGAGGCCTGTGGATTGTGAGCCGGTGAAATGTGAATAACTGAGGTTAGCGTCGAAGGACGAAGTTATCCACGGATCGGTCCTCGGGTTTCACACAGGCTTAAACGCAGGGTGTGCACACAGGGGTGTGGATAACCGAAACGAAAAGAATTTTCTGTACACAAGGCTGTAGGTAAGTCTGGAACCAATTGAATTAATGTTGGTTTTGTTTCCACAGGCTGTTTATGAAATCACCGGCGCTCTTTTACTGGTAGGCCCGGCGGGTTAGAATCCGGCGTTACCTTTTTGGATTCGATGCCTCCGCAAACCGTGTGAGGCATCTTTGGGTTATCGGGAGCTGGCTGTCGTGCCGAACAGTATCTGGCATCAATGTCTTGAAGTACTCCGGGACGAGTTTCCCGCACAACAGTTCAACACCTGGCTCCGGCCCCTGCAGTCTGATCACCGGGAAGGCCAGCTGATGCTGTTTGCGCCGAACCGGTTCGTGATGGACTGGGTGAATGAGAAATACCTCCGGCGTATAGAAGAAGTGCTCAAGGACCTGAACGGGGGCCAGGCGCCCAGGGTCAACATGAAGGTGGGCTCGGCGCCACGTACCAGTGAACCGGTCAGCCGCTCGGAGGAACCCAAGGCGGCGGAGCAGCCGGTGCAGGAGGAGAGTGGTAGCCAGGTCACCGAGGAAGAGAAAGGGGTGGCGGTCAGTGCCGGGGCCGACACCGCGGTGCGACCGAAAGCCAGTACCGAGCGTCGTTCGGTGCAGGTGGAAGGCGACATCAAGCACCAGAGCTTCCTGAACGAGGGCTTCACCTTCGAAACCTTCGTAGAAGGTAAGTCCAACCAATTGGCCCGTGCCGCCTCCATGCAGGTGGCGGAGAATCCCGGCGGTGCCTACAACCCGCTGTTCCTCTATGGCGGTGTGGGTCTGGGTAAAACCCACCTGATGCACGCCATTGGCAACGAGATCGTGCGCCGGAATCCGGGCGCCAAGGTCGCCTACCTGCGCTCGGAGCGGTTTGTTGCGGATATGGTCAAGGCGCTGCAGCTGAACGCCATCAACGAGTTCAAGCGCTATTACCGGTCTGTGGACGCGCTGTTGATTGACGACATCCAGTTTTTCGCCCGCAAGGAACGGTCCCAGGAAGAATTTTTCCACACCTTTAATGCGCTCCTCGAAGGCGGCCAGCAGGTTATCGTGACCTGTGACCGCTTCCCGAAGGAAATCGTCGATATGGAGGAGCGGCTCAAGTCCCGGTTTGGCTGGGGCCTGACGGTGATGGTGGAGCCGCCGGAACTGGAAACCCGGGTTGCCATCCTGATGAAGAAGGCCGATCAGGCCAACGTCAAGCTCAGCAGTGAAGCCGCCTTCTTTATCGCGCAGAAAATCCGTTCGAACGTGCGTGAGCTAGAAGGCGCGCTTCGTTTGGTGATAGCGAATGCTCACTTCACTGGCTCGGAGATCACCCCACCGTTCATTCGGGAGAGCCTGAAGGACCTGTTGGCGCTGCACGAAAAGCAGGTCAGCATCGACAACATTCAGCGCACGGTGGCGGAGTATTACAAGATCAAGGTCGCGGACCTGCTATCGAAACGGCGCACCCGTACCGTGACCCGCCCGCGGCAGGTGGCCATGGCCCTGTCCAAGGAATTGACCAACCACAGCCTGCCGGAGATTGGCGACGCCTTCGGCGGCCGTGACCACACCACCGTGCTGCACGCGTGCAAGAAAATCGTGGAACTGCAGGAGTCGGATCCGGGCATCCGCGAGGATTATCAGAACTTTATGAGATTGCTGACCACCTGATGCCGGGGCGTTAGCGCAAAACATTCACCCTTCAACATAAAAGAATGCTGAGTGCCATGAAACTGACGATCAGCCGTGAATCCCTGCTTACCCCGCTGCAAAGCATTGCCGGCGTGGTGGAAAAGAAACAGACCATGCCGGTGCTGTCGAACGTGTTGTTGGTGGCCGAGGACAACACCCTGACTCTGACCGGCACCAATATGGAAGTGGAACTGGTGGCGCGAGTGACACCGGTGCACGTGGATCAGCCCGGTCGCATTACCGTGCCGGCGCGCAAGCTGGCCGATATCTGTCGGGCACTGGGCGAGGAAGCGCCGCTGGAGCTGGGCCTGGAGGGCGACCGGCTGCACCTGCGCTGTGGAAAAAGTCATTTCACCCTGTCCACGCTGCCGGCCGAGCACTTCCCCAACGTGGAAGACGAAGCGGAAAGTTTCCGGCTCGAGCTGCCCCAGAAAGAGCTGGGTCGTATGCTCGACGCCACCGCCTTTGCCATGGCCCAGCAGGATGTACGCTACTACCTGAATGGCCTGCTGCTGGAAGTGGATCAGGGCCATGTGCGCACCGTGGCCACCGACGGCCACCGGCTGGCAATGGCGCATCTGGAACTGGGTACCGGCTGCCCGGAACTGCGGCAGGTGATCGTGCCACGCAAGGGTGTGCTTGAGTTGTCCCGTCTGCTGGACGATGTGGAAACCCCGGTCACGCTGGTGATTGGCGATAACCACCTGCGCGCCACCGTGGGCACCTACACCTTTACCTCGAAACTGATCGAGGGCAAGTTCCCGGACTACAACCGAGTTATCCCCAGGGGTGGGGATAAAGTGGTGCTGGCCGATCGCTCAACCCTGAAAAACACCCTGCAGCGGGCCGGCATCCTGTCCCACGAAAACATTCGCGGTGTGCGACTGAATCTGGCGCCTAACGAATTGCAGGTGTTTGCCAACAACCCGGATCAGGAACAGGCCGAAGACGCGCTGCCAGTGGAGTACCAGGGTGAATCCCTGCAGATCGGTTTTAACGTAGGCTATCTGGTGGATGTCATGAACGCGCTGGATGAGGAGCAGGTAAAGATTACCCTGTCCAATCCGAACAGCAGTGCCTTGATCGAGTCTCAGACCGACAATCGCTGTCTGTACGTGGTCATGCCGATGCGGCTATAGGAGACGAAACATGGGCACCGTAACGAACGGAATCAAGGGCGCTTTCAGGATCGGACAAACCCTGTCCGTGCTGGGGCGTACCGGTGTCAATTGGGTGCGGGGCGATCGGCCCCCTACCCCGCGTCTGCTGCGGCAGACCTTTGAATCTTTGGGCGCGACCTACATTAAGCTGGGACAGTTCATTGCCAGCTCTCCCACCTTCTTCCCCAAGGAGTACGTGGAGGAATTCCAGTACTGCCTGGATAAGACCCCGAATCTGCCCTTTGGCGTGATCAAGAAGATCATCCGCGAGGAATTGGACCGGCCGTTGGAAGAGGTGTATGCCGACATCGACCCGGTGGCGCTGGCGTCCGCGTCTATTGCCCAGGTTCACGCCGCGCGTCTGGTCACCGGTGAGGAAGTGGTGATCAAGGTGCAGAAGCCGGGTGTGGAAAACATCCTGCTGACCGACCTGAACTTCCTGTACCTGTCGGCACGGATTCTGGAGACCCTGGCGCCGAAGTTGTCCTGGACCTCCCTGTCCGGCATCGTCGAGGAAATTCAGCGCACCATGATGGAGGAATGCGACTTCATCAAGGAAGCCAACAACCTGCAGGTGTTCCGTAATTTCCTGAACGACAGCCACAACGACGAGGCGGCGGTCCCGCTGGTGTACGAGCACTGCAGTACTCGTCGGGTGCTGACCATGGAACGGTTCCATGGTGTGCCCTTGACCGATCTGGAGAGTATCCGCGGCTACGCCCGCGATCCGGAGCGGACTTTGATCACCGCCATGAACACCTGGTTCGCCAGCCTGACCCAGTGCGAGTTTTTCCACGCCGACGTGCACGCCGGCAACCTGATGGTGTTGAAAGACGGTCGGGTTGGTTTCATCGACTTTGGCATCGTTGGCCGCATCAAACCGGATACCTGGCAGGCGGTCAGTGATTTCATCTCCTCGGTGATGGTGGGTAACTTCGAAGGCATGGCCGACGCCATGATCCGTATCGGGGTAACGCATCAGACGGTGCGGGTTGAAGATTTGGCCGGTGATCTGCGCCGCCTGTATCAGCAGATGGATAAGATGGTTCCGGACCAGGTGCCTTATCAGGCTGAGCAGGCGGAGGACGACGTGAACCATATCCTGATGGACATGGTGAAGATTGGCGAAAGCCATGGTCTGCATTTCCCGCGGGAATTTGCCCTGCTGCTGAAACAGTTCCTGTACTTCGATCGCTATGTGCATATTCTGGCGCCGGAGATGGATGTGTTCATGGATGAGCGGTTGAACATGCTGCATTGAGGCGTTCGCCTTACCCGATGCGGTTTTGTACACTAGAGCAGCGTTGCCCGCGGGTAACGCTGCTTTTTTTTAGCAGTTATCCACACCCCCTCCCGGCCTGATTGAGCCTCCGTTTTTATGGCGTTAGTGAAACTCCAGACCCAGCATTTTCGCAATTTGGCGTCGACGCCGGTGAGCTTTTCGCCGTCGTTCAATTTGCTGTACGGCGAAAACGGCAGTGGCAAAACCAGTGTGCTGGAAGCGATCGGCTACTTGGGCCTGGGACGTTCGTTTCGCGTCAGTCGGCACCAGGCGGTGGTCAGTCACGGCCAACAGCAGTTCACGGTCTTTGGTGGTCTCGATCGTGGCCTGGAGCAACACACCGAAGTAGACGCCAACGGCGTGGCGCATCGATTGGGGCTGGCGCGCGATGTGGTCCAGAAAGAAACCACCCTGCGGGTCGATGGTGAAGGTGTTCGCAGCCTCTCATCTCTGGCCATGCACCTGCCCGTGTCGGTAATTGATCCGGGGGTGTTCGATATCGTCGCCGGCGGTCCCGGCAAGCGCCGGCAGTTTCTGGATTGGGCAGTGTTCCACGTGGAACCTTCCTTCGCCACCGCCTGGCAACAGTGCCAGAGAGTCACGTCACAGCGGAATCAAACGCTGAGAAATGGTAGACTAGACGAGGCCTTGTTACGGGTCTGGGACGGCCAGTTTTCCGCCTTAAGCGAGCAGATCAGCGCCGCCCGAAAGACCGCCTTTGACCGCTTCAAGCAGGCCTTTCAGACCCTGACCGAGGAAGTCGATGTCGGCTGGACTCAGGGTCTGAAGTTGGAGTTTTACCCGGGTTGGGATACCAGCCAGGCACTGGTCGATATCCTGGCCAGTCACCGGGAGCAGGAGCGGCGGATGGGGCATACCCTGTATGGCCCCAATCGCGCCGACATCCGGATCAAGTTTCAGGGCCGGCCCGTGGCGGAAACCTTTTCACGGGGCCAGCAGAAAACCCTCGTTATCTTGATGAAGATTGCCCAGGGCATGGTGTTGAATGAGCTGGGCAAGCAGGTAACGTTTTTGCTCGACGACATCAACGCCGAGCTGGATGTGGGACACAGGGCCATGTTGGCTCGCAAGCTGCAGGAACTTCGGTGCCAGGTGTTCATCACCTCCATCGAACAGCCGCAGCCCGAGGCATTGTGGCCTGAAAATCAGGCACCGGAATACCGAATGTTCCACGTGGAACATGGCAAATTGACGGAAGAATAAAACCGGCTCTGCCGGACCTGGGTAGGCCCGAACGGCCACCAGGCCAGCCAACCGGTACACCCTTCAGGAGTCTCGAATGAGCGAATCGAATTACAATTCCTCCAGTATCAAGGTCTTGAAAGGACTGGATGCGGTACGGAAGCGGCCCGGCATGTACATCGGTGACACCGATGACGGCACTGGGTTGCATCACATGGTGTTTGAGTTGGTGGACAACTCCATCGATGAAGCTCTGGCAGGCTACTGCTCTGAAATCGGTGTCATCATTCACCCGGACGAATCCATCACCGTGAAGGACAACGGCCGGGGCATTCCGGTCGACATCCACGAGGAGGAAGGCGTGTCTGCCGCTGAGGTCATCATGACCGTACTGCACGCCGGCGGTAAGTTTGACGATAACTCCTACAAGGTCTCCGGCGGCCTGCACGGCGTTGGTGTGTCGGTGGTCAACGCCCTGTCCTCCACCCTGACCCTGACCATCCGCCGGGACAACAAGGTGTACGAGCAGAGCTACACCCACGGCGTACCGAACGCGCCCCTGGCCGAGGTGGGCGAAACCGAGATTTCCGGCACCAAGGTGCACTTCATTCCGTCCCCGGAAACCTTCACTCACATCGAATTCCACTACGACATCCTGGCCAAGCGTCTGCGGGAACTGGCGTTCCTGAACAGCGGCGTGCGCATCCGTCTGACCGACGAGCGCTCAGGTAAGGAAGAAGTGTTCGAGTACGAGGGTGGTCTGCGCGCCTTCGTTGAGCACCTGAACACCAACAAGACTCCGATCAACCGGGTGTTCCACTTCAATCGCGAGCGGGAGGACGGCATCGCGGTGGAAGTGTCCATGCAGTGGAACGACGCGTTCCAGGAAAACATCTTCTGCTTCACCAATAACATTCCCCAGCGCGACGGCGGTACCCACCTGGCCGGTTTCCGCGCCGCCCTGACCCGCTCCCTGAACAACTACATTGAGCAGGAAGGCCTGGGCAAAAAGGCCAAGGTCAACACCTCCGGTGATGACGCCCGGGAAGGTCTGACCGCCATCATCAGCGTCAAGGTGCCGGACCCGAAATTCTCCTCCCAGACCAAGGACAAGCTGGTCTCCTCGGAGGTGAAAACCGCGGTGGAGCAGGAGCTGTACCAGAGCTTCGCGGACTATCTGCAAGAGCAGCCGAACGAAGCCAAGCTGATCGTGAACAAGATGATCGAAGCCGCGCGCGCCCGGGAAGCGGCCCGTAAGGCTCGGGACATGACCCGCCGGAAGGGGGCCCTGGACATTGCCGGCCTGCCCGGCAAATTGGCGGACTGCCAGGAAAAAGACCCGGCCCTGTCCGAACTGTTCATTGTGGAGGGTGACTCGGCCGGTGGCAGCGCCAAACAGGGCCGAGACCGCAAGACCCAGGCCATTCTGCCGCTCAAGGGTAAGATCCTGAACGTGGAGAAAGCCCGGTTCGACAAGATGCTGTCCTCCGCCGAGGTAGGCACCTTGATCACCGCCCTGGGCTGTGGCATTGGCCGGGAGGAATTCAACCCGGACAAACTGCGTTATCACTCTATCGTGATCATGACCGACGCCGACGTGGACGGCTCGCACATCCGTACCCTGCTGCTTACCTTCTTGTTCCGCCAGATGCGTGAAATCATCGAGCGTGGCCACGTCTTCATCGCCATGCCGCCGCTGTACAAGGTCAAGCGCGGCAAACAGGAGCAGTACCTGAAGGACGAGAAGGCGAAAGAAGCCTACCTGACCCAGACCGCCCTCGAGGGCGCCCAGCTGTTCGTGAACCCGGACGCGCCGGCGATCAAGGATTCCGCCCTGGAAACCATGGTCAAGGATTATCAGGCGGTGATGAACATGATCGGCCGCCTGTCCCGGGCCTACCCGGCCAAGGTACTGGAGCAGATGCTGGATAATGTCACCTTGAAGTCCGAGCACCTGAAGGACGAAGCCGTCGTGGCCCGCTGGGTAGCGCGTCTGGGCGATGGCCTGGATCTGGATACCCGCACCGGCACCAAGTACAGCTTCTCGGTGACCAAGGATCCGGAGCGCGACCTGTTCCTGCCCAAGGTCACTATCTACGTGCACGGTATTCCCCATGAGCACGTGTTCAACCACGAGTTCTTCGAGTCCTCGTCCTACGCCGCCATCGCTCGCATGGGCGAGACCCTGGATGGCCTGATCGAGGAAGGCGCCTATGTCCAGCGCGGCGAGCGCAAGCAGGCGGTGCTGTCGTTCGAAGGTGCCCTGGAGTGGTTGATGAAGGAAGCCCAGCGCGGCCTGAATATCCAGCGCTACAAGGGTCTGGGCGAGATGAACCCGGAGCAGCTGTGGGAAACCACCATGGATCCGGAAACCCGCCGGATGATGAAGGTCACCATCGAGGACGCCTTCGCCGCGGACCAGATCTTCACCACCCTGATGGGCGACGATGTCGAGCCACGCCGGGACTTCATCCAGACCAACGCTCTGGAAGTGACCAACCTGGACGTGTAACTCCTCAGGCCATCGGGCAAAA
>JBPEXK010000424.1:0-1578 GCA_052031745.1 Marinobacter sp.
GCCGATTCTTCTTTTTACTCTAGCGACATGTTTGAGGAAGCGGTAGCAGTGTTAAGCAAACGTAACACTATGGATAGGTTGGGTGCCGGGTCGAGAACGACCCGGCCAACTAGGCGGGAATCAGAGCCCGGCGTTGCGCAAGCGGTTGGCGTGCTGCTTGAACACGGTCTTGGGATCGGTTTCGAACAGGCTGTGCAGGCCCAGGGCCTGGTTCACTTCATCCAGGTGGTTCATGAAGTAGTTATCCCGAATCACCTTGCCGAAGTGGTTGCTGCAGCGGCCGACTAGGCCGTCGTTCTGGCTGAAGCCGAAGGCCAGGCTGGTGGTACCGAGCAGGGCGTCGGATGGGTCCAGCACGTTGGTCAGCACGCCGGTGCCGCCCCAGGAGTAGAAGCGGACGCCGTTGGCCGAGTGGGCGCCCTCGCCACAGGATGAGGTCGGCATGCCCGCGGGGGCGAAGCGGTTGAACTCGTCACTGCCTTTGGTGGTTAGAGAGTACAGGCTGGAACGCAGGTCCTGGTTGTAACCGCCGCCAGAGATCAGGTCGATCAGGCTGCCGAGGGCGTTGCCCAGGGAGGCCGCCAGGCCTTCAGCCGGTGAGCCGTAGATCAGGTCGGCGACCGGTGAGCCTTTGTGCGGGGAACCCACGGAGGTTACTGAGGCCACCAGGTCCGGGCGTACCCGAGCGATGTAGCGTGCGGTGGGGCCGCCGTGGCTGTGGCCCACCAGGTTGACCTTGCCGTGCACTGCAGCAATGGCCTGCACCTGAGGCAGCAGGGCTTCGCCGCGGGCGATGGTGCTGTCCAGGGCCGGAACCTGGGTTGTGTATACGTCGGCGCCGTATTTGCGCAGGTCTTCGGCTACGCCATACCAGTAATCGATCCCGGCAATGGAGTCGAAACCGAACATGCCGTGAACAAGCACGATGGGGTAGCGGGTATCGGTGTAGTTCGAGGGTGTAGAGTTCCACCACCAGGCGGCGGCGGGCGCCGACCACGCCAGGGCGCAGGCCAGGGCCATCACTTTGATCCAGGGTTTCATTGTCGTACCTACAGTTTGATGTTGTGTTTGTTATTCAAACTGCGACTCAACCTAACCGGTTGGTGCCGAGGCTGCCTGCCTCTCCCTGGCCTGTTGAGTAGCCAAGGCTGTGCATCCCTGCGCTGACGGTTTTGTGTTTGTTAGATTGGTGTCGTCAGAGCATCTCAATGGAGATCTGCGCATAATTTGATCAAAAGGGCGGTCAAGTCAACGGCAGCTAGGGCGGCAAGAGCGACTTTGAAGGGGATTTGTGAGGCAGGTCACGGTGGTGGCCCGCAATGACATCCGGAGCGGCGTGTCATTGCGGTCACGTCAAGGTGGGCTGTTCCGACGGCCGGATTAGAGCGTCGCCATCACCTTGTGGGCGGCGTTCACCGTGTGTTCGATGTCGGCGTCCGACAAAGCGGCGGTGGTGAATCCGGCCTCAAAGGCCGACGGCGCCAGGTAAACGCCCTCTTTGAGCATGCCCTGGAAGAACTTCTTGAACCGCTCGACGTCGCACTTCATGACCTGGTCGAAACGGGTCACCGACGCTTC
>JBPEXK010000425.1:0-14186 GCA_052031745.1 Marinobacter sp.
CTGATCACCGCTCGCCTGATGTTCGGCAAGGCCGACCTGACTATGCTGCTGAACGGCGCCCTGGCTGGCCTGGTGGTTATCACCGCTGAGCCGTCCACCCCGAGCGCCCTGACTGCGACCCTGTTTGGTGCCTTCGGCGGCATCCTGGTAGTGCTGAGCATCGTGACCATGGACAAGCTGCGCATCGACGATCCGGTCGGCGCCATCTCCGTCCACGGTGTCTGCGGTCTGCTGGGTCTGCTGCTGGTGCCGATCACCAACGGCGGCGCAAGCTTCAGCGGCCAGATCATCGGCGCCATCACCATCTTCGCCTGGGTCTTCATCGCCAGCCTGGTAGTCTGGGGCATCCTGAAGGCAGTCATCGGCCTGCGGGTGAGCGAAGAAGACGAGTACGAGGGTGTGGATCTGTCCGAGTGTGGTATGGAAGCCTACCCGGAGTTCGTCAGCAGCAAGTAAGCTGGACGACGACCACAACAAAAAGGGCGCCCATTGGGCGCCCTTTTTCTTTGTCTGAAGGGCCGCTATCCCGCCCCGCTGAACAACGTGTCTTCGGCGTGACGGAGGTACAGCAGCAGCTCCAACTCCGCCTCCCGGACCGTGTCAAACGGGCCTTCCAACGAACCTTCGCGAGTCTGGAAAAACCAGTTTCCGTTCACCCGCTCGAACCGGTCACCGCGAAACCAGTGACGCTCCGCCTCTCCCTTGCGCACATCCATTGCCAACTCCTTCGCTCAGCAAACCAGGGAACTGCTCACTTTCTGAGCACACCCTTCAGTGTAGACGAGGTCGGCAAGGTGTCGAGCTGAGGAAAGGATCAGCCCTCCCCGGGGCGCACCTCATCTTCCAGCGCGTCCACCATGAACTGCGGCATGGCCAGGGCGCCGTGGTGAATGCCAGCGTTGTAATAGCGCGTCACGAACGGCCGGTTATCCACGTCTTCCTCCCGGAAATAGCGTACCGGTTTGTCCTTGCCCGCCATGGTGCAGCTCCACCACCCGGTGGGGTACACCGGCTGCGGGAACGGCAGGGTCTGGACGTGGTCGAAGCCGGCCTTGCGCATGTCGTCGTGGATGGATTTGATGATGGTGTTGGTGTGCAGCAGCGGAGATTCGCTCTGCTGCACGATCAGGCCGCCGTCGCGCAGCGCCAGCATGGCATCGCGGTAGAAATCCAGGGCGAACAGGCCTTCCGCCGGTCCAACCGGATCGGTGCTGTCGATGATGATCAGATCCAGGCTGTTCGGCTCCACATCGCGGATCCACTGAATGCCGTCGCCGAAGAAGAAGTTGGCGCGCGGGTCACCGTTGGACTCGCACAGCTCCGGAAAATACTTCTCCGACATCCGGGTGACCCGCTCATCGATTTCCACCTGCCAGGCCTCTTCCACGCCCGGGTGCTTGAGCACCTCTTTCAGGGTGCCACAGTCACCGCCGCCGACGATCACCACCTTCTTCGGGTCGCGGTGGGTGAACAGCGCCGGGTGCGTCATCATCTCGTGGTACAGGAAGTTGTCCCGGGTGGTGAGCATCACGCAGCCATCGAGCACCATGAGGTTGCCGAAGGTCTCGGTCTCGTAGATTTCCAGTTTCTGGAATGGCGTCTGTTCCTCATGCAGTTTTTTCTTCACCTGCAGGGAAAACGCCGTTCCCTGATCCTGAAACACTTCGGTGAACCAACCCTCGTTCAAAACCGTCATCGTATCCTCTCCTGCTGTAGTCCATGGGCCGGGGAAACCAGCCAAGGGGCGTATTGTAGGGGCGCTGTCGGAGCAGCTAAAGCATTAATCGCCAAAGACCCGGGAAGTTTCCGGGCCGGGTTCTTTTAGCGGCGGCTGGGAATCCATACAATGGCGGGCATACGCCGGTCCCCCTGCTTTCGCTGCGCCGGCCCCGGTTTCCTGACAGGATAGCAAGCATGAGCGAATCCAGCGGCACCACCGCCCACAAGGTCTACAACATCAGCCATTGGAGCGATGGTTACATCGGCGTCAATGACCGGGGCGAGGTACTGATTCGTCCGGATCGCGGCCACAGCCCGGCCCGGATCAACCTGCCAGAGCTGACCCGCTCGCTGTTGCAGTCCGGCATCCAGCTGCCGGTGCTGATCCGCTTCACCGACATCCTGCACGACCGGGTCAACACCCTGTGCAACGCCTTCAACAAGGTGGCCAGCGACCAGGACTACCAGGGCCGTTACACCGCGGTCTACCCCATCAAGGTCAACCAGCAACGGCGCGTGGTCGAGGAACTGCTGTCGGCGCAACCTGCGGCCGGTCGCGGCCAGATCGGCCTCGAGGCGGGCAGCAAACCGGAACTGATGGCGGTGCTGGCAATGTCCCAGCAGCCTGGCTCGGTCATCGTCTGCAACGGCTACAAGGACCGGGAATACATTCGCCTGGCCCTGATCGGCCAGAAGCTCGGCCACCGGGTGTTCATTGTGGTGGAGAAGCAGTCGGAACTGCCGCTGATCCTGGACGAGGCCAAGGCCCTTGGGGTATCGCCGCTGATCGGCGTGCGCGCCCGCCTGGCCACCATCGGTAAAGGCAACTGGCAGAACACCGGCGGCGAGAAATCCAAGTTCGGCCTGTCCGCCAGCCAGGTGCTGGATGTGGTCAACACCCTGCGCCAGGCCGATGCCCTGGACACCCTGCAGTTGCTGCACTTTCACCTGGGCTCCCAGATCGCCAACATCCGCGACATCCAGACCGGCCTGCGGGAATGCGCCCGTTTCTACAGCGAGCTGCGGCAGTTGGGCGCGCCCATTGGCACCGTGGACATTGGCGGCGGCCTGGGTGTCGACTACGAGGGCACCCGCTCCCGCAGCAGCTGCTCGATGAACTACAGCGTGCACGAGTACGCCTACAACGTGATCCACGTGCTGCAAACCGAATGCGATCGCCACGGCATCCCGCACCCGGATCTGATCAGCGAATCCGGCCGCGCCCTGACCGCTCACCACTCGGTTCTGGTCACCAATGTGATCGACCGGGAAGCGCCCAGCGACCACAACCCGGAACAACCCGCGGCCGAGGCCCCGGGCCCGCTGCACGATCTCTGGCGCGACCTACTCAGCCTGGAGGACGAACACACCCCGCGCTCCCTGGCCGAGATTTACCACGACGTGCTGCACGCCATGGCCGATGTTCATGGCCAGTTTGCCCACGGCGTGCTGTCCCTGGCCCAGCGGGCCCAGGCGGAAACCCTGTACACCCGTTGCTGTCGCCTGCTCCGGCAGCAGCTCAACGCCGCCAACCGGGCGCACCGGGAAATCATTGACGAACTCAATGAAAAGCTGGCGGAGAAGCTGTTCGTCAACTTTTCCCTGTTCCAATCCCTGCCCGACGTCTGGGGCATCGACCAGATTTTCCCGGTAATGCCCATCAACGGCCTGAACCAGCCGATGACCCGACGGGCGGTGATCCAGGACATCACTTGCGACTCCGACGGCCGCATCGACCAGTATGTGGATGGCCAGGGCACCGAAACCACCCTGCCCCTGCCGGACGCCTGTCCGGGCGAGCCGCTGCTGATGGGCTTTTTCATGACCGGGGCCTATCAGGAAATCCTGGGCGACATGCACAACCTGTTCGGCGACACCCACTCGGTGGATGTCCAGCTCGACGCCGACGGAGGCTTCCAGGTGGGTCAGCCGATCACCGGCGACACCGTGGCCAAGGTGCTGCGCTACGTCAATTTCGACCCCGACACCCTGATCAACAACTACCAGCGCAAGTTCAGCGCCAGCGCCCTCCCCCCCGAGCTGCAAGACCAGCTGCTGGCGGAGTTGACCGCTGGACTGGAGGGCTACACCTACCTGGAAGAATAACTCCGCCCCGTCGAAAATAATTTGCTCCGGTACTGATCCACGCCGTCATTCGTCCCGTAAATTCCGCCACTGACAAACCCGGGACGAGTGCATAGAATGATGACTAGAACAAGTTCGAATCATGTAACTGTCAAGGAGCGCCCAGTGAGTACACTGGAGCAGAAGCCGGCAGGTTCCGAGGGTAGAAAGGATCCTTGGAGCCAGCTGTTACAGAAAGTGGGCAAGAATCAGGATCGGGCGGCCTATCACGCGCTCTTCGAGCACTTTGGTCCGCAAATCAAGTATTACGCCATGGCCAACGGCCTAGCCAGCCATGCCGAAGAACTGGTCCAGGAAGTCTTTGTGTCCATTTGGCGGCGCTCCTGTCTCTACGACTGGCGCAAGGCAGCGGCCTCGACCTGGATTTTTACCATCGCCCGTAATCAGCGCATCGATATGCTGCGGAAGATGCAGCGCACCAGCGCTGAGATGACGGTGGAAACCGAGGATCTGTGGCAGATTCCCGGCGACAACGAAAACGAGCCGATTACGTCGCTGCATCGCCTGATGTCGGAGCGCCGCATTCGCGAGTCTCTGAGTCACTTGCCGGAAGAGCAGATCACGGTGATTGCTAAGGTGTACATGGAAAACAAGTCGCACCAGATGGTGGCGAACGAGTTGGACATTCCCCTCGGCACCGTAAAGAGTCGGGTTCGCCTGGCTTTGAATAAATTGAAAGTGATTTTGCAGGATCAAAACGTATGACACGGCATCATCCCGACAGTCTAAGCCTGATGGAGTACAGCGCCGGTAATCTTAGTGAGCCGCACGCGCTGTGTATCCGGCTGCATTTGGACGAGTGTCCCCATTGTCGAAGCCGAGTCGATACACTCGATAGCCTCGGTGCGGTGATGATGGAGAAGCAGCCGAAAGTGACCGTTTCCGAGAGCATGTTTGACAGCATTCTCGCCAAGATCGACAGCGAGCCTGCCGAGCTGGTCAGTGCAGCCGACGTGCCGCGACTGAGCCCGCTGCAGAAGCTGCTGGGTGATGACATCAACAACCTGCCCTGGAAACGTCAGATGGGCGATGTTAGCGTGCTCGACATCACCGACCGCTTCCCCGGGCAGAGTGAGCAGGTGGTGCTGCAGAAGCTGGCGGCGGGCGGCAAAGCGCCGGCCCACACCCACCGCGGTGAGGAAACGACCATCGTGCTGCAAGGTGCTTTCGCCGACCAGAAAGGCGTCTTTAACCAGTGGGATTTCGTGGTCCTTAACGACCAGGATGAACACAAGCCGGTGGCGGTCGGTTGCGAAGATTGCATTACCCTGTCGGTGTTGAGTGCGCCGGTGAAGCTGACCGGTACCTTCACCCGCATGCTGAATCCGTTCATCCGCTAACCCGCGGCAGGTATCCGAAGCGAGCGTGAGGAAAAAGGCGACCATCCGGTCGCCTTTTTTATGCCTCGCCGTTTTTCATTGACCTCACCAGGGCAGCTCCGAGCCGTCCCAGCTCAGGAACCGACCATTATCCTCGTCGGTAACGCCCGACAACACCTGCAGCAGGTTATCGGCAGTCTGTGCCGGCGAATGCACCTTCAATTGCGCCAGGGATTGCCGAAAGGGTTCGCTGAGGCCCGACTCGGTGGTACCTGGGTGCAGCGCGACACAGGCCACCGGCCGGCAACGCCTCGGCAGTTCCACCGACAACCCCCGCACCAACATGTTCAACGCCGCCTTGGAGCTGCGGTAGGCGTACCAGCCGCCCAAACGGTTGTCGGTAATTGAGCCGACCTTGGCCGAGATCGCCGCAATGCGCTTCAGCTCCTTGTGCCGGAGCCACGGGATCAAGGCCTGCACCAGCATGCCAAAGCCGGTGGTGTTGACCGCAAAGGCCTGGGCCATCGCGTCGGCCGACAGATCTTCCAGACGTTTCTCCGGAAACATGGTGTCTGAATGCAACAGACCGGCGGCGTAGATCAGGGTGTCGACCCCCTCTTTCGCCGGAAACACCAATTCCAGCGCCTCGGTCACCGCGGCCAGGGACGTACTGTCCTTGGCGTCCCAGGGCACCAACGTGACCCGCTCGGACCGCCGCAGGTGCTCCGGTGCCCGGCCGGGGTCACGGCACAGACCCACCACCCGACACTCCGGACTGTCCGCCAGGATGGCGTCAACCAGGGCGGAGCCGATGGCGCCGGAAGCTCCGGCAATTACCACTCGCTTCATCAAATCGTCTCCCTCTTTTCTGCATGGGAATCCTCAAAAAGATACGAAAAATTTATCGACTGGACCGTAAATACCGGTGAACCGGGAAATTAAAACGGGCGTATGAATCCACTCCAAGGCTTCACCAAAACGACGTCGTGCCCCAGCCCGGCCTCGCGATATCAAAAGCACAGTCAAAGGAGAGAACTCCATGCAATATCAGGCGCCAGCGAACGATCTTCGCTTCTTGTTGTTTGATGTATTGGGTGCAGACCGGCTCCACGAGCTGAAACCTTACGCCGACGCCACCCCGGACCTGATCTCGGCAGTGATCGACGAGGCCGGCAAACTGGCGGCCGAGGTGATTCAACCCACCAACCAGGTGGGCGACCGTGAAGGTTGCAGCTACGACCCGAAAACCCATGCGGTCACCACACCAACCGGTTTCAAAGAGGCTTACCAGAAGTTCGTCGAAGGCGGCTGGACCGCACTGGACGCGCCCCTGGAATACGGTGGCCAGGGCCTGCCCCACACCCTGAAATTCGTGGTCGATGAAATGGTGTGCTCCACCAACCTGTCCCTGGGCATGTACCCGGGCCTGACCCACGGCGCCATCAGTGCCCTGCACACCCATGGCTCCGAAGAGCTGAAGCAGACCTATCTGGAGAAGCTGATTTCCGGGCAATGGACCGGCACCATGTGCCTGACCGAACCCCAGTGCGGCACCGACCTGGGCCTGATTCGCACCCGCGCCACGCCGAACGACGACGGCAGCTACGCCATCGAAGGCACCAAGATCTGGATTACCGGCGGCGAGCACGACCTGGTGGACAACATCGTGCACCTGGTTCTGGCCAAGCTGCCGGGCGCCCCGGACACCACCAAGGGTATTTCCCTGTTCGTGGTGCCGAAGGTGCTGCCGGACAGCGGCGAGCGCAACGCCGCCTACTGCGGCGGCCTGGAGCACAAGATGGGCATCAAGGGGTCCGCCACCTGTGTGATGAACTTCGAAGGTGCCAAGGGCTGGCTGGTGGGCGAGCCCAACGACGGCATGCGCGCCATGTTCACCATGATGAACGAAGCCCGCCTGATGGTGGGCATGCAGGGCCTGGGCCTGGCCGAAATGGCCTACCAGGAGAGCCTGGCCTTTGCCCGCGAGCGCCTGCAAAGCCGGTCCCTGAGCGGCCCGAAGAACCCGGACGGCCCGGCCGACCCGATCATCGTGCATCCAGACGTGCGCCGCATGCTGATGCGCCAGAAGGTGCTGAACGAGGGCATGCGCGCGCTGGCGCTCTACACCGGCCACCACCTGGACCTGTCGGTGGCACACCCGGACGAGGCGGTGCGGGAGAAATCCGACGACCTGGTGCAACTGCTGACCCCGGTGGTCAAAGCGTTCCTGACCGATGAAGGCTTCAACAACGCCAACACCGGTCTGCAGGTGCTGGGTGGCTCCGGCTTCACCACCGACTGGCCGCTGGAGCAGCTGGTCCGCGATGGCCGGATTGCCCGCATCTACGAGGGCACCAACGGTATCCAGGCCATGGACCTGGTCGGCCGCAAGCTGGCACTGAAGGGCGGCCAGCTGGTCCGCAGCCTGTTCGGCGAACTGACTGGCTACCTCAAGGACAACCCGGAGGCCCCGCATCGGGATGAGCTGAAAGAGGCGGTCAAGAGCCTGGAAGAGGCCACCATGTGGCTGGCCAGCAACGCCCCGAAAGACCCGGAGCAGGCCGGTGCCGCGGCAACCCCGTACCTGCGCCTGATGGCGCTGACGGTGATCGGTTTCCTGTGGTCGCGCATGGCCGGCGTCGCTGGCCAGAAACTGGCCGACGGCGATGCCAATCAGCCTCTGCTGGAGAGCAAGCAGGTCTCCGCCCGCTTCTACTTCGAGAAGCTGCTGCCGGAAATCCACTGGCTGCTGGGCGACATCAAGTCCGGCAAGGACAGCCTGATGGCGTTCGGTGACGACCACTGGGCAGCCTGAAGCACCTCGGTCAGGGCCGGTTGGCCCTGACCGCGTTCTTTTCCTCTCCGATCGTTCACTCCATGGGTAGTTTTCACGGCCTGCGGAGCACCCCGGCTGTGCGTTACAATTGCGGCTTTTAGTATCGAACGAACCAGAGGCCCCATGAACGCCGACGATTACGCCTTTCGCTTTGGTGGTATTGAACGACTCTACGGGCGCCGAGCCCTGGAGGCGTTTCGCTCTGCGCACATCGCGGTCGTGGGGCTTGGGGGCGTGGGCTCCTGGGCAGCCGAGTCCCTGGCGCGCAGCGGCATCGGCACCATCACCCTGATCGACATGGACGACATCTGCGTGTCCAACACCAACCGGCAACTGCACGCGCTGGAGCAGCAGTACGGCCGTACCAAAACCGACGCCATGGCGGAGCGGCTGCGGGCCATCAACCCCCACGCCGACATTCGGGTGCATTTCGGCTTCCTCACCACCAAGAACGTCCCCGACTTGATCAGCGACGATATGACCGCCGTGGTCGACGCCATCGACAGCGTCAAGGCCAAGGCCGCCCTGATCGCACACTGCCAGCGGCGCAAGCTGCCCCTGGTCTGCGCCGGTGGCGCGGGTGGCCAGATGGACCCGACCCAGATCCAGGTTTCCGACCTGAGCAAAACCACCCAGGATCCGCTGCTGGCCAAAGTCCGCAACCTGCTGCGCCGGGAATACGGCTTTTCCCGCAACCCAAAACGTCGTTTTGGTATCGAAGCCGTATACTCCCTGGAACAACTGACCTATCCTGCTGGAGACGGTGAGGTTTGTCTGCAGAAACCCGCAACCGAGGGCCCGGTGCGCCTGGACTGTGCCTCCGGCTTCGGCGCGGCCAGCCCGGTCACCGCCAGTTTCGGATTCTTTGCCGCCTCCCGGCTGCTGAACCGGATTGCCAAACGCGCTAATCAATAACCCTAAGGATCTGCTCCTACTATGCCCATCAGCACGGTCTTGCTGCTTGCCAGCATCGGCGTCATTTCTCTGTTCTGCCAATGGCTGGCCTGGCGGGTACGTATGCCGGCCATTCTGTTTCTGCTTGCCGGCGGCATAGCGGCCGGTCCTTTCTTTGGTTTCCTGGTGCCCGAGGCGGTGTTCGGGGAGCTGCTGTTTCCGGTGGTGTCCCTTGCGGTTGCCATCATCCTGTTTGAAGGCAGCCTGACCCTGCGCCTGGCGGAAATTCGCGGCCACGGCAAAATGGTGCGCAACCTGATCCCAGTCGGCTCCATCGTGACCTGCATCGTCGGCACACTGTCAGTGCGCTGGCTGCTGGACGTATCCTGGCCCGTAGCCCTGTTGTTTGGCGCCATATCCATCGTCACCGGGCCCACGGTCATCGCCCCGCTGCTGCGCTCGGTGCGGCCGAAATCCAACCTGGCCAACATCCTGCGCTGGGAAGGCATCATCATCGACCCGGTGGGCGCGCTACTGGCGGTACTGGTGTTCGAGGGGATTGTGTCCTGGGGCCAGGGCAACGTCTTTGGTCACTCGCTCTACATCTTTGGTAAAACCCTGGCGGTGGGCATTCTGATCGGCGCCGTGGCCGGCTACCTGAATGGCCTGGCCCTGCGTAAGCACCTGATTCCCCAATACCTGCACAACGCCGGCACCCTCACCTTCATGCTCGGCGTGTACGCCGTGTCCAATGAGATTGCCCACGAGTCCGGCCTGCTCACGGTCACCATCATGGGTATCTGGATGGCGAACATGAAACGGGTGCCAATCGAGAGCATCCTGGAGTTCAAGGAATCCCTGAGCGTGCTGCTGATCTCGGCGCTGTTCATCATCCTGGCCGCGCGGGTGGAGTTCAGCGCCATCGCGGAATTGGGCTGGGGCCTGGCTGGCGTGCTGGTGATCCTGATGCTGGTGGCCCGCCCCCTGAGTATTTTCCTGTCCGCCATCGGCACCAAACTGAACTGGCGGGAAAAACTGTTCCTGAGCTGGATTGCACCCCGGGGCATCGTCGCCGCGGCAGTCTCGGCCCTGTTTGCCTTCCAGTTGCAAAAACTGGGCTACGAAAGCGCCGGCACCCTGGTGCCGCTGGTGTTCATGCTGATCATTGCCACCGTGACCCTGCAGAGTCTGACCGCCCGACCGGTGGCCCGTCTGCTGCGGGTGGTGGAGCCGCCCGAGTACGGCTTCTTGATCCTCGGTGCCAACCCGGTGGCGCGGATGATCGGCCAGGCCCTGAAAAAGCATGAAGTGCCGGTGACCCTGGCCGATACTAACTGGGAAAACGTGCGTCAGGCGCGCATGGACAACCTGCAAACCTACTTCGGTAATCCGGTATCGGAGCACGCCTCCACCCACCTGGATCTGACCGGCATCGGCAACCTGCTGATCATCTCGCCCTACAAGCACATGAACTCGCTGGCCACTTACCACTTCCTGGACTGGTTCGGCAGCAAGAGTGTGTTCAGCCTGGCCGAAGGCGACCAGGATCAGAAGGCCCGGCACCAGACTGCCGAGAAGATCCAGATGACCCGGGGCCTGTTCGGCGGCGTCAGCTACGCCAAGCTGGCCAGCCTGGCGAGCCAGGACTACACCATCAAGACCACCCAGTTGAGCGATGAGTTCAGCTACGAGGATTTCCTGACCAAGTACCAGCGCCAGGCCCTAGTGCTGTTCGTGTTCGACAGCAAGGGTCACGTGTTGCCGGTGATGGACATGGAGACACTGAAACCGGAGAAAGACTGGATGCTGATCAGTCTGGTACCGCCCCAGGCGCGCAAGGAGCGCAAGGAGCGGGAAGTGCAGGAAAGCAACGGCGGCTAACGGCAGTCCAGCACCAGTTTGCCACGCACATGGCCGCCCTCGAGCAGTTCGTGGGCGTCGGCAACCTGGTCCAGGGGAAAGACCTGGTCCAGATGGACCCGCACGTCGCCATCCTCAATCAGTTCGGCAATTTCATCCAGGTGAAAGGCATCGGGACGAACGGTCATGCCGTGAGCCCGCAGGCCCATTTCCTCAGCCGCACTGATGATCTCATCGGCGGTAACCGTGGGGATGGTCACCAGCACGCCGTGCTCACCCAGGGTATGCAGTGACCGCTTACCCACCTCACCTCCAATCAGGTCCAGCACCACGTCCAGGCCGTAGCACTCCTCGGCAACGTCGGTGGTGCGGTAATCGATGACCTCGTGCACCCCCAGCTCCGCCAGAAAGTCCCGGTTGGCCGCGGACGCCGTGGCCACCACGTGAGCGCCACGCTCCAGGGCAAACTGGGCGGCGAAATGCCCGACGCCACCGGCGCCGGCGTGAATCAGGATTTTCTGGCCAGCCTCCAGCTTGGCGACCTCGAACAGCGCCTGCCAGGCGGTCAAGGCTGCCAGGGGCAAGGCACCGGCGGCGAGCAGATCCAGCTCCTCGGGCACGATGGCAAACTCATCGGCATTGGCCACGGCGTGGCTGGCGTAGCCACCGCCCCGCTCCGGAAAGCCGATCATGCCCATCACCCGGTCACCGGGCGCCAAGGTGGTGACATCCTCGCCCACCGCCACCACTTCGCCGGCGACGTCATAGCCCGGAGTCCAGGGCAGGTTGGCTTCGATCTGGCGGGCCGCAAACCCGAGGCCCTTGCGGGTCTTCCAGTCGATGGGGTTGAGGCCGGCACCGTGAACCCGCACCAGGACCTGGCCGGGGCCCGGTTCGGGAATCTCTGCCGTGGTCACCTGGAGCACATCACGGTCGCCAAACCGGTCATAACTGACGTGACGCATGCTGGTCTCGGACTTCGCTGCTTCGGAATTTGCCATGGGAGTCTCCGGACGGCGGCGCTGACGGGCACCGGGGCTTTTTTTCTCAGCCTAGCAGAAGTTGCCGGGTGCGGTGGGTCATTTGCCCGGCAGACCGGCGCCACCAGTAACGGCGGCAGACGCCAGAATCTCGGCAAACTCACGGGGCGCCCGGGCCGGACGCTGGGTCTTCATGTCGACACAGGCGTGGGTGGATACCGCCCGCACCAGGGTCTTACCGTCAGCCGGGCGCACCAACTGAAACTGGCGGGCCGAGCGAAACCGGCCATCGTAATCGGTCAGCCAGGTGCCAAGAACGAGCCGATCACCGGCGTTGGCCGACGCCAGGTAATCGATCTCGGTGCGGGTGATGGCCATCGCCTTGCCGGTGGCCTGATGCAGTTCCCAGGTCATGCCCAGGCTTTCGATGTGGGCCCAGCTCACCTCCTCCAGCCAACGCACGTACACCACGTTGTTGGCGTGGCCCAGACGGTCGGTGTCGTCATCGCGCACCTGGATATCGAGGGTAAAAGGCTCAGGCAGGTCCCACTGGACGGCAGCAGCGTCGGTCATACTTCATCGTCTCCAAGACCGGGAATGGCCTGCAACGGTAGCCGCCCGATGCGATCGTTGTGAAGTGAACCAAAGTATAGGAATCCGCCGTGGGGGTTGACCGAGGTAATCTCCTGCAGGTGCTGGCCCCGGGTATCGTGCAGACTGGTAATGACTTCGCCGTCGCGGTTGAAGGCGACCACCAGCCCGTATTCCCGGGGTTTCGGTTTCAGGCTGTCCGGTAACTTCGCCACCAGGTCCTTGAGCCAGGGGTTACGGTGCAGGGTGTCCACCCGGGAATCCCGCAGCGACGGAAAAGCCACCCAGTAGCGCCCCTGGTCGTCCACCGCCAGGTTATCCGGGAAACCCGGCAGGTTGTCGGCGAACACTTCCGCCTGCCCTGCCTTGGGGCCGTGAATCCAGTACCGCAGGGTGCGGTATTTCCAGGTCTCATTCACCAGGACGAAATTACCTTCGGGCGAGACCGACACGCCATTGGCGAAATGCAGGTTGCCGAGCAGCACTTCGACCTTGCCGGTGTTCGGGGAATACCGCAGCAGCCGGCCGTGGGGCCGCATTTCCAGCAGATCGAGCCGGTAATCCGGGTGCTTGAAGCGGGAACTGGCATCGGTGAAGTAGATGCGGCCATCGGGCGCAATATCGACGTCGTCGGTGAAACGGAACGGAGTGCCTTCGGCCTCCCTGGCCAACACCGTGACGGACTTGTCCGGAGCAATCGACAGCAGACCTTTCCAGGCGTCGGCGACAATCAGGTTGCCGGCCTTGTCGAACACCATCCCCAGGGGCCGGCCGTCGGTTTTCAGCCAGGTTTCCACCCGGCCATCCGGAAACAGCCGGATAATGCGGCCATCGTGGGTGCCGGCGTACACCACCCCGTCGGCGCTGACGGTGGTATCCTCCGGACCATAAACCTGGCCCCGGGCCAGCAGGTCCGCCAGCCGCAGCCGCTCGTTGGGCGTCAGCGCGCCGATCATGGCAGGCGGATCGGGCGGCTGCCAGGCCTTACTGTCGATCGGCGATGGTGACAACAGAAAGCTGCCCAGTAGCACGAACAGGACCAGTGCCGCGATCATCAACCATTTCATAGACCTTGCCCGCCTGTTCGTGTGTTCAGTAGCTCACCCTAGGTAGGCTTAACCTTAGCAGACCGTCCGCACCGGAGAAAAATCCGGCCCAGACCTGCGTCCGTTCAGTCGTCGGCCAGGAAGCGGCGGCTCAGGGCGGCAAAGGTGTCAGCCTTTTCCGCGTGCAGCCAATGTCCGGTATCGGTGATGATCTTCAGCTCGGCGGCGGGGAACAGGCGCTGGATCTCGTCCCGGTGCTTCTCCTGGATGTAGGCGGAGTCGCCCCCCTTCAGGAACAGCACCGGGCCTTCGTAGGGGCCATCCCCTTCCGGCGCGCTGGTGAGCTTGCTGTAGCTGGCATCGATGACCGGCAGGTTCAGCCGCCAGCGGAACGCCGGCCCGCCGTCGACCTGCTTGTCCTTGGGTACCCGCTCCAGGTTCTTGAGCAGGAACTGGCGGGTGGGCGCCATCTCCACATACTCGGCCAGGGCGCTATCCGCCTCCTGCCGGGTCCGCAGGTTGGCCAGGTCCAGGCTCTTCAGTCCTTCCAGGATGGCATCGTGACGGGGTTTGTAGCTCACCGGGGCGATGTCGGCGACGACGATCTTCTCAACCCGCTCGGGCGCCAGCAGCGCCACCTGCATCGCCACCTTGCCGCCCATGGAGTGGCCCAGGATCCGGGCCTTATCAATCCCCTGCCGGTCCATGTAAGCGATCACGTCCGCGGCCATCGCGGGGTAGTCCATGGTGTCGGTATGGGGGGAGCTGCCGTGATTGCGCTGATCCAGGCCGTGGA
>JBPEXK010000426.1:0-3518 GCA_052031745.1 Marinobacter sp.
CGCTGTAAACCGCGGACGTCGTTGATCAGCCCGGCACCGAGCGCCGCCGCTTCCGTCATCACCTCAGGGGCACTGGTGTCGACTGACACCACCACATCCAACTCTCGGGCAATGGCCTCCACCACCGGACATACCCGATCCAACTCCTCCTGCAAGGACACCGGACTGGCCCCGGGTCGGGTGGACTCACCACCAACATCGATAAACATGGCACCGTCGGCGGCCATCTGCCGGGCCCGGGCGATGGCCGCGTCCGGCCGGTTGAACTGACCACCGTCGGAGAACGAGTCCGGCGTGACGTTGAGAACACCCATCACGTGGCAGCGGGCCATATCCAGCCGACGCCCGGCGAAGTTCATGTCCATAAGGCATCCTGTTTGGGAGTGATAAAAACAAACGCCGCCCGGAATCCGGGCGGCGCGTGGGTAGTGCTTACGATCGGGCGGGAGCGGTCAGTGCTCGCCGGCCGGCCGACCAACGTCAGGCTGGCGACCATCATCCGAGCCCTTGGCCTCGACCGCACCCTCTTCGGCGGCGACGCCACCGGTCGGACCGCTGTCGCCCCAGCCTTTCGGCGGACGCGGGACGCGCCCTTCCATGATGTCATCGATCTGGAAGCGGTCGATGGTCTCGTACTTCATCAGAGCATCGGCCATCAGATCCAGCTTATCGCGGTTGTCGATCAGCAACTGACGGGCCTTCTCGTAGCACTCGTCGATGATGTTGCGAACCTCCTCGTCGATCCGCTGAGCGGTCTCCGGCGAGTACACGGTCTGCGCCTGGCCGGCGGAGCGGCCCAGGAACGGCTCTTCGCTGTCGGTGTCGTACTGCAGCGGACCCAGCTTCTCAGACAGACCCCAGCGGGTAACCATGTTGCGGGCCAAGCTGGTGGCGCGCTCGATGTCGTTGGAAGCACCGGTGGTGACACCGTCGAAGCCCAGGGTCAGTTCTTCCGCGATACGGCCACCGAACAGGCTGCAGATCGAGCTGATCAGGTAACGCTTGCTGTGGCTGTACTTATCCTCTTCCGGCAGGAACATGGTGACACCCAGTGCCCGGCCGCGCGGAATGATGCTGACCTTATAAACCGGGTCGTGCTCCGGCATCAGGCGACCGACGATCGCGTGGCCGGACTCGTGATAGGCGGTGTTACGCTTCTCTTTCTCACTCATCACCATGGACTTGCGCTCGGCGCCCATCATGATCTTGTCCTTGGCGAGTTCAAACTCCTCCATAGACACCAGACGCTGGTTGCGACGCGCCGCGAACAGCGCCGCCTCGTTCACCAGGTTGGCCAGATCGGCACCGGAGAATCCCGGGGTACCGCGGGCAATCAGGGCCGGCTCCACGCCGTCCGCCAGCGGAACCTTCTTCATGTGCACTTTCAGGATCTGCTCACGACCGATGATGTCGGGCAGGCCTACCACCACCTGGCGGTCGAAACGGCCCGGGCGCAACAACGCCGGGTCGAGCACGTCCGGACGGTTGGTGGCGGCGATCACGATGACACCTTCGTTGCCTTCGAAACCGTCCATTTCCACCAGCAGCTGGTTCAGGGTCTGCTCACGCTCATCGTGACCACCGCCCATGCCGGCACCACGGTGGCGGCCAACGGCGTCGATCTCGTCGATGAAGATGATGCAGGGGCTCTGCTTCTTGGCCTGCTCGAACATGTCACGTACCCGGGAGGCACCAACACCCACGAACATTTCCACGAAGTCGGAACCGGAAATGGAGAAGAACGGTACCTTGGCCTCGCCAGCAATGGCTTTCGCCAGCAGGGTCTTACCGGTACCCGGCTGACCGACCATGAGCACGCCCTTCGGGATGCTGCCGCCCAGACGCTGGAACTTGCTGGGATCCCGCAGGAAGTCCACCAGCTCCTTCACGTCCTCTTTGGCCTCATCCACGCCAGCCACGTCGGCGAAGGTGGTCTTGATCTGGTCTTCGCTCATCAGGCGGGCCTTGCTCTTGCCGAACGACATGGGGCCTTTGCCGCCACCGCCGCCCTGCATTTGCCGCATGAAGAACACGAACAAGGCAATGATGATCAGAATCGGGAAGGCGGCAACCAGCAGCTGTGTCCACAGGCTCTGGCGCTCGGGCTCTTTACCGATAACCTCGACGTTGTTGGCCAGCAGGTCATCCATCAGCTTGTTGTCGGCGACCTGGGGCCGGATCGTCTGGAACTGGGAGCCGTCACCGCGGGTACCCTGAATTTCCAAACCATCGATCGTCACTTTGTTGACCTGGCCCTGCTGGACCATTTCAACAAACTGCGAATAGTTAACTTGTTGTCCGCTGGTGGTGGGAGAGAAATTCTGAAACACCATCAGCAGTACGGCGGCTATGATTAGCCAGAGAACCAGATTTTTTGCCATATCGTTCAAGGATCATCACCTGTGAATTGAAGGGCCACCCGAGGGTTTTGCCCTTTTCTGACACCTTACACCAATTGTACGCCGGTCCACCAGAAACGGCCCATCCGTAACGGCCACAGACCGGAACGCCCAGATCTTTTGCCTTGGCTTACAGACCGAATGTGCGTGCCTAGGTTTCATAGTGGGCGCAGAATCTGAAATTACAACGCCCAAGGGCCACATTGGCTGACGCTCGGCGGCGCCGAGTCAGCGAACCGTAAGTGTTAACAGCCATTTTTAGTGGCCGGGTATCTGTTACAATCGCGTCATTCTACGAAGTTGACGGTGGTTTACCGTCGATCTTTTGTTAATTGCACTGATAAAGAGATTACATCATGAGTCTTTCACCGGAACAGCGCCGGGAATACCGGGCCATTGCCCACCACCTGAAGCCGGTCATCATTGTAGGTGATAAGGGTCTGTCTGAAGGTCTCCAGGAAGAACTGGAGCGCGCGCTCAATGATCACGAGCTGATCAAGATCAAGGTCGCCAACCCGGATCGTGAGGCCCGCCAGGAGGCTATGCACGAGCTGTGCAAGGCGGCGGGCGCCGAGCTGGTCCAGTCAATTGGCAAGATCGCCGTAATTCTCCGGCGCGCCAAGAAGCCGAACCCGAAATTGTCCAACCTGCAGCGTTACAAGAATCAGTAACGCCGCAACCGGGCATCAAAAAAGCCGGCAGGGTTTCCCTTGCCGGCTTTTTTCGTGGTCGCACGCCTGATTCAGACGTACTCCACCTCTTCGATTTCGTATTCCACCGTACCGGAAGGCACACGAATGGCGACCACGTCGCCCTCGTTCTTGCCGACCAGGGCCCGAGCAATCGGCGAGGAGATCGAAATCTTGCCCGCTTTGATGTCGGCCTCGTCCTCACCCACAATCTGGTAACGCACTTGCTCGTCGTTATCCATGTTGAGCAGGTGGACCGTCGTGCCGAAGATCACCTTGCCAGTGTTCTCCATGGTGGTCACATCAATCACCTGGGCCGAGGCCAGCTTGCCTTCGATTTCCTGAATCCGGCCCTCGACGAAGCTCTGCTGCTCCCGGGCCGCGTGGTATTCCGCGTTTTCTTTCAGGTCGCCGTGCTCGCGGGCGTCGG
>JBPEXK010000427.1:0-18609 GCA_052031745.1 Marinobacter sp.
ATCATCCACGACGTGCTGGATGACGAAGAGGCGCTTTACTAAAACTGAAAACACCTCGGAGCGGGGAGGGCAGATGCCGAGCGTACAGGGAGGTATTCACAGCGTGTTTGGGCTCGGCATCTGACCTGCCCGCGGGCCTCATCCATGGCTCCGCACAATTTTTGAAACGTCCCTGGCCGCCTCTCCTTAGTCTTGGAGAGTTGCTCAAAAACTGTCTTCTCAGGCTTGGCGCGCGCTCAGTTCGTTTTGTTTCAGCACCGCATCCGCCATCTGATGCAGAATCCGCATCTCATCTTCAATGCCTTCCTCCGCCGACAGCGCCCGCTGTTCAATCAGGATATCGCTCAGAATCTCTGGCGTGGTCAGCGGATTGGCCAGCACCACCCGGAACACGATGCAGGGGAAATGGTAGTAGCGTGACGGCTCCAGTCGGGTCCGCGACACGAACGCCTTGCCCCGTTCCCGCTGGGTTTTCTGGATGAACTTGGTGATGCGGTTCAGGCAGGTGTTGAGCTTTTCCGCCTGCAGCGGATCGGCGATGGCCAGCGCCTGCTGCACCGACTCCGGGCAGTAGCGGTAGGTCAGGATGTTCAGCTCGGGCTTGGTGATCAGCTCGAAATCGGGCTCGGCGTCGATCATGTCGGCGAAGGTGTGAGCCTTCTCGATGCCCTGGTCGATCAGGATCTCGTAGCCTTCCCGCGCCAGAATCTTCAGCCCGGAATGGATCAGCATCGACATGCCCGGGCGGGAGCCTTCCAGGGTGGTGCTGCCCAGGTCCCGGGAGCCCTTCCGGATGATGTACTGGGCGTGGTGCTCCACGGCACTGGCCAGGCTCGGGTCCTTGAATACCACCAGACCCACGCCCATGGGCACGTACAGCTGCTTATGGGCGTCGAAGGTGACCGAATCCGCCTTCTCGATGCCCCGCAGCAGGTGCTTGTGGGTGCGGGAGAACAGGGTCGGACCACCCCAGGCGGCGTCGACGTGGAAATGGGCGCCAAATTCCCGGGCGATATCGGCCATGGCGTCGAGCGGGTCGACGTTGCCGGTCTCGGTGGTGCCGGCCACGCCACAGATGGCCATGACCTTGATCTTCTGGCGCTGCAATTCCAGGCACTTGTCGCGCAGGGCGTCGGTCTGGATCCGATTATCGTCGTCGGTGTCGACCGGGATCAGGGCCTCCCGGCCCAGGCCGAGCACGTCGGCGGCCTTGCGCAGGGAGTAGTGGCCGCGACGGGACACCACGATGGCCGCGCCCTCGTAGCCGTAGTATTTCAGGGCCCGGAACAGCCCCTCCTGGTGCAGGCCGCGGAAGTTGCCTTCGGCTGGGAAGGCCCGGTTGCGGGCGACCCACAGGGCGGTCAGGTTAGCCACCGTGCCGCCGGAGCACATGGCACCCAGGGCGTAGCGCGGGTCGTGCATCCACTTGCGGTAGAAGGCGCCGTCTTCCTCGTACACCAGTCGGTGAATCATGCCCAGCACCTGGCGCTCCATGGGCGTAAAGGCCTTGGAGGTCTCGGTTTTGACCAGGTTCTGGTTCAGGGCAATCATGATTTTCGACAGCGGCAGCATGAAGTAGGGCAGCGCCGAGGTCATGTGCCCAATGAATGCGGGCGAGGCGGTGTGCACCGAGTTGGCCACCAGCTTGTCGAGCAGGAACTGGGCCTGTTCCGACACAAATACCGGCTTTTCCGGGATGGCGTAGTCGGAAAAGTTCTTTTCCACGTCGGCCAGGTCCCGCTCAACGGCAACGATGTGCTCCTGCAGGAAGCCGGCAAGGTTGCTGGAGATGTTCTGGTCGATGCGACTGAGCGTGGACTCCGGGGCCTCGGGCACCGTGAACACGCGATACATCGCCTCGACGGAGGCCTGTGCGGATTTTTTCTTTCCGGTCATAGGTGTCACACGTGATCAGTGCTCATCCGCCCGGCCGGTTCCGGATGCCCGGCGGATAGGGCCGGCAAACTCGTCCGGCGTTACAAAACTGGCCACCCGCAATCCGGCAGGCGCTCTGACATCCCTGAAGGGCCGTAGTATACGGGCTGGGGCAGGTATACGCCACACGGCCCCCTTGCAGTGTAGGTAGCGGTTCAGAGAATTTCCCGGTGGACGTCCAGGATGGCGGCGTCGACCCGTTCTTCGATGGCCTTTTCCACCTGGTCGAGACGCTGGGTGATCTGTTGCGAGGAGGTGCCCAGGGCGGCAATGGTCCAAGTGGCGCAGTCGAGCGCGTCCAGGTCGGCGGTTTCCGCCACCGCAAGGTCCGGCTCTTTGCCCCAGACCGCGCGCAGGGCGGTGAAGACCTTGCGTTTCGCCTTCAGGTCGTCGCAGCCGTAAAGCTGGAAATGCAGGGTCAGCACGCCCACGTGCGGGGTGATGACCGGCTGGCTGCTGGGTTGTTTCAGGAGTTTTCGTAAGGCTTCAGACATTTTAAACCGTGCCTGCGGGCGCGTGGTGGCGTTGCTGAAACACGCTGTGAATACATCCCTGTACGCTTGGCTCCGCCATCCCTGGCTCCGCACAGTTTCAGCAACGCCACCACGCCCCCGCGATCAGACATCCTGGAAAATTGAAAGACTGCCTAGCCTACTACAGGTGTCGCCCGTTTGATAATGGCGGCCGCGTCGGTGCCCGAGGGCAGGTTGCCATAGTTTAGACCGCCGCCGGATTCCAGGCGCGAGGCGCAGAAGGCGTCGGCCACGGCCGAGTCGGAGTGGCGGAGCAGCAGCGAGGCCTGCATGGCCAGGGCCATGCGGTCGACCAGGTTGCGGGCCCGGTACTGGATGTCGCTGGTGTTGCCGAAATCCTGCTGCAATTGGTTCAGGAACTGGTCGAAGCGGCGGTCGGCGCCGCGGGCTTCGGCCGCCTCCTTGAAGAACACGTCCAGGGTTTCCGGTGCTTTCTGCAGCGCCCGCAGGGTGTCCAGGCACTGGACGTTGCCGCTGCCTTCCCAGATGGCGTTGACCGGGGACTCCCGAAACAGCCTGGGCATGATGCAGTCTTCCATCACGCCGCTGCCGCCGATGCATTCCATCGCTTCGTAGGCGTGGTTGGGGGTGCGTTTGCAGATCCAGTATTTGCCAACCGGGGTGGCCAGGCGGGTCAGCAGGCGTTCGTGTTCCTGGTCCTGGTTATCCAGGGCGCGGGCGATGCGCATGGTGTAGGCCAGCGCCGCTTCGCTTTCCAGGGCCAGGTCGGCGAGCACGTTCTGCATCAGTGGCTGCTCGCTCAGGCGTGCTCCGAAAGCGCTGCGGTGGCGGCAGTGGTGGCTGGCCTGGGCGACGGCCTGGCGCATGCCGGCGGAACTGCCGATCATGCAGTCGAAGCGGGTCATGGCCACCATCTCGATGATGGTGGGCACGCCCCGGCCTTCCTCGCCCACCATCCAGGCCAGGGCGCCGCGCAGTTCCACCTCACTGGACGCGTTGGCGACGTTGCCCATCTTGTTTTTCAGGCGCTGGATCTGCCAGGGGTTCTTGCTGCCATCCGGGCGCCAGCGGGGCATCAGGAAGCAGGACAGGCCGCCCCGGGACTGGGCCAACACCAGGAAGGCATCGCACATGGGCGCGGACACAAACCACTTGTGGCCTACCAGTTCATAGGCCTGGCCGGGGCCCTCAGCGCCGACGGCGAAGGCTTTGGTGCTGTTGGCGCGCACGTCGCTGCCGCCCTGTTTCTCGGTCATGGCCATGCCGATGGTGACCGAGGTCTTCTGGCTGTCCGGCACGTTGCGACCGTCGTAGGTGTTGGCCAGGATGCGCTGCTCCCAGTCACGGGCCAGCTCCGGTTGCTGGCGGATCGAGGGGATGGCGGCGAAGGTCATGGTGATCGGGCAGCCGTGCGCCGCTTCCACCTGGGAGTGCATGAAGTACTTGGCGGCCCGGGCGACATGGGCGCCAGCCCCGGGATGAGTCCAGGGGCTGCTGTGCAGGCCGTGCTCCATGGCGATGGTCATCAGCTGGTGGTAGGCCGGATGGAATTCCACCTCGTCGATGCGGTGACCAAAACGGTCGTGGGTGTGAAACGCCGGCTTGTTGGCGTTGGCCTTGAAGCCCAGGTCGATGGTGGCGGCGGCGCCGGCCAGGGCGCCAAATTTTTTCAGGTCAGCGGTCGCCGCTGCGGCGCCTTCCCGGGTGACGGCTTCCTGCAGGGCCCGGTCCTGGTCGAACAGGTTGTAGTTTTCCAGCGCGGGTGGCTGGTTGACCACTTCGTGGGTGCTGGCCAGGTATCGGTCGTCCGGGCTGCTGGGGGACACTTCCGGGTGCGGCTGCCGCGCGTTCATGGCTATCTCCTGGTGCCGGTCAACCCCTGCATGCAAAAGCGGATGATGGAGTCGACCAGTGGCTCTGTGTCGGGTGCGGGAGCCGGATTCTGGCCCGCCTGGGTTGGTGATAAGGGACCCACAAGGCTTTCGGCAATGGCGCCGACCAGGCAGGTACTGCTCTGCCGGGCGTCTTGCTCCGGAAGGCAGCCCTCGTCCATGCCTTCCCGGATCGCCGTTTCAAAGAGGCTGGCGTAGGCCTTGCGGTACTTTAGTCGTTCTTCTTCTACTTTCGGGTCCACCGGTTCGGCGATCAGGGACCAGGCCATCATCGGGCCCCGGAGGGCGCGCTCGGCGAATTGTCGCAGCGCCAGTTCCAGACGGCTCGAGGCGGCGCCTTCGGTGGCCAGGGCTTCGGCCACCTTGTCCACTTCGCGCTGGGTGGCCAGTCGGAACACCCCGGCAAACAGTTCTTCCCGGGAGTCGAAGTGCCGGTAAATGGTACCGGTGGCCACGCCGGCAAGGTCGGCAATCCGGGTGATGCGGGCGCTTCGGAAGCCGCCGTCCATCACGCACTGGAAGGTGCAGTCGATGATTCGCTGCCGCGCCTCGGCCTTGCGTTGGCGCATTTTTTCCGTTTCACGGTAAGCCATGCTGGTTCCTAAAGTAGTGAATCATCATTCATTCTTTGTGTCAATTTGATTGACCGTTACTTTGCCTGCATTTTGTCACATAAAATCATGGGTTTATTATCTGTTACAAAAATTTACAAAAAAGGGGTTTGCAGGAAATAGCGCGGTCATCAAAACGGGATTATAAAGACGCCAAGACGACGCCAAAGCCGGCCGTTCGTCGAGACTGAGTGTAGTTGCCCTGCGGGGTGTGCCGGCACTCGAATCTCTGTTTTCGTTGATGGGGAGAGCCACATGAGTGAATTCGACGAAAGCAATCTGGATCAACCCGGTAACTGGGGTGGCGACAGCGACGACAGCCATTCCATCGCCGGTCGCGCACGGGTTCGGGCACAGCTTCAGGCTGACATCGAAGCCTTTTTGAGTCAGGGCGGCAAAATTCAGGAGGTCGATACCTTCTTCCGTTCCGACGCACCGCGCAAGGTTGCGGTAGGGTTCAACAACCGATCCCTGTAACCGACACTGCAACAGTCCGGGGCCCAAGGCCCCGGTGCTGTTTTTGATCCTGTTCTCGGCAGTCGCTTCCCTCTTGGTTTATGCTCGTGTCAAACAGTGTGGCGGTGGCTGAACGGCTCGCCGGCACTTCATTCGTTGGATGACACGGACCTCTCCCGATCATGGCCCTTTCGCTTCGCCCCTCCCTGTTGTTCTCGGTCTCGGCCGCCGGCCTGGCGCTGGCCGGTTGGTTGCTGCTGGGGTCGGACAGCGACTCGGTAACGCCAATGTCCGAGCCTCAGGCCCGGGGCGTCGAACCAGTCTCAACGGTAACGACAATGCCGGCTGGAAAGGCCCCGTCCCAGCTGGTGGGGCAGTCACAGCCAACCTCGGTGCCAGAGCACATGCCGGCGTCCCTGCTTGGCACCTCGGTGCCCCAGGGCTGGGATCGGGTGGATGGCGTCGGCGACCTGGTGCCCACGTCGGCGCTGCGCCAGATGTTCGAGTACTACCTGTCGGCCCTTGGTGAGGAGTCCCTGGAGCAGTTGATCGCCCGTATCGAGCAGACCCTATCGGTGCTCGCCGAGCCGGCTCGCAGTCAGGCACTGGATACCCTGGGTGCTTACCTGGACTACAAGCTGGCGATTTCGGAGCTGGAAGCGGGGTTCGGCACCAGCACCGGGCTGGATGCCGATGAGATGCGGCGCCGGATGGAGGAAATCCAGGCCCTGCGGCGCACCTGGCTCGACAGCGCCACCGCCGAGGCCTTTTTCGCCCGGGACGAGGCCATTGACCGATTCCAGGTCGAAAAATTGCGCATCAGCCAGGACGCCACCCTGACCGAGGCCGAGCGCCGGGCAGCCCTGGAACGGGCGGAAACGGCACTGCCGGAACCCATCCGCAAAGCCCGGCAGGAAACCCGGCGCTTCGCGGATTACGAACAGGCGCGCCTGGACCTCGCGGACGACCCCCAGGCCCTCCAGGCCTGGCGCCGGCAGACCTTTGGGCTGGAAACCGCGCAGCGGCTGGAGGCGCTGGAGCAGGAGCAGCAAAACTGGAATCGGCGCTGGCAGGCGTACTCCCGAGAGCGTCAGACCTTGTTGGCTTCCGGCCTGGCCGGACCGGAACTCCAGAGCGCCATCGACCATCTGCGTAACCAGCACTTCTCCGAGCAGGAGCGGGTCCGCGCCCAGGCCCTGGACTCGATCCGGTAATCCCGTGGTCACAGTCGGTCTTTAAGCTGTTGCGGGAGTCTGCACCAGGCGGTCCTGGCCGTGTATGATGAGGGACAGGACGCCGTTCTGGCGCTCTCAACCGTCATCCCATGTCCGGCCCCACCATTCAGGAGGTAATCCGTGCCGAGTCCGACTCCCCGCATGTTTCCCGCTACCCGGCTGCGCCGCAATCGCGCCAGCAGTTTCTCCCGTCGCCTGGTCCGGGAAAACCAGTTGTCTGCGGACAACCTGATCTATCCGGTGTTCGTCCTGGAAGGTGAGGGGGAGCGCGAGGCGGTCCCCTCGATGCCGGGCGTGGAGCGCCTGAGCGTCGATCTGCTGGTGGAGCAGGCAGCGGAACTGGTCGAGCTGGGGATTCCGGCGGTGGCGTTGTTTCCGGTGGTGGCGGCGGACAAGAAGGATCTGTCCGGTTCCGGCGCCTGGGACCCGGACGGTCTGGCCCAGCGGGCCACCCGCGCGCTCAAGCAGGCGCAGCCGGAGTTGGGCGTGATCACCGACGTCGCCCTGGATCCGTTCACCACCCACGGCCAGGACGGCATCATCGATGAGGCCGGCTATGTGCTCAACGACGTGACCGTGGAGGCATTGGTGAAACAGGCGCTGTCCCACGCCGACGCCGGCGCCGATGTGGTCGCCCCCTCCGACATGATGGACGGCCGGGTCGCCGCCATCCGTGAGGCGCTGGAGGGCGCCGGCCATGTGAACACCCGGATTCTGGCCTATTCTGCCAAGTACGCGTCCAGCTATTACGGCCCGTTCCGGGATGCGGTCGGCTCGGCCGCCAATCTGGGCAAGGCGGACAAGGCCACCTATCAGATGGATCCGGCCAACGGCGACGAGGCGTTGCACGAGGTGGCCATGGATCTGGCGGAGGGCGCCGACATGGTGATGATCAAGCCGGGCATGCCCTACCTCGACATCGTTCACCGGGTGAAGACCGAATTGCAGGTGCCCACGTTCGTCTATCAGGTCAGCGGGGAGTACGCCATGCACATGGCTGCGGCCGAGAACGGTTGGCTCGACGGCGATGCGGTGATGATGGAGAGCCTGATGGCCATGCGCCGGGCCGGTGCCGATGGCATCCTGACGTATTTTGCGGTGCGGGCGGCACGACTGCTCAAGGGCTAGGCATCCGGCAACGTGGATGAGGGACACCAGAGCCGGCGCGTGTCGGCTTCGACAGAGTGGAATTGAGGATTTATGACTACGGAAACGGCCAAGAAGCTCAAGGCGCAACCCGATGTACCGGCCCCGGTGGCTATGCCCGAGCAGGGCGAAGGCGTAAATCTGGACGCCAGCGAGAATTACTTCAACCGGGAAATCAGCCAGTTGCAGTTCAATTACCGGGTGCTGAAGCAGGCGCTGGACACCACTCACCCCCTCATCAACCGATTGATCTTCTGCTGCATCTTCAGCAGCAACATGGATGAATTCTTCGAGATCCGGGTTGCCGGCCTGCGTCAGCAGATGAAGTATGGCCGGGAGACCGTGGGCGTCGATGGCATGATGCCGGAGCAGGCGCTGGCGGAAATCAGCCGGGTGGCCCATGAGTACATCCACGAACAGTACGACATCCTGAACAACGTGCTGATCCCGGAAATGGAGCGGGAGAACATTCACTTCGTCCGCCGCCGGGAGTGGACCCCGGCCCAGGCCGAGTGGGTACGTACTTACTTCGAGGAGGAAATCCTGCCGGTGGTCAGCCCGATAGGGCTGGACCCCTCCCATCCGTTTCCCCGCCTAGTCAACAAGAGTCTGAACTTCATCGTCGAGCTCGACGGTAAGGACGCCTTTGGCCGCGAGACCGGCATGGCCATTGTCCCGGCGCCGCGGTCGCTGCCGCGCCTGGTGCGGCTGCCGGATGAGGTTTGCGAGGGCGGCGACAACCTGGTGTTCCTGTCATCGATGATCCACGCCCACGCCGACGAACTGTTCCCGGGCATGGAAGTGAAGGGCTGTTACCAGTTCCGGCTTACCCGAAATGCCGACCTGGAGCTGGAAGACGACCTGGAAGACCTGGCCTCGGCCCTGCGGGGCGAGCTCCTTAGTCGCCGCTTCGGCGATGGGGTGCGGCTGGAGGTGGCGGACAACTGCCCGGTCGAGTTGACCCAGTTCCTGCTGACCGAGTTCGGCCTGAGCGAACGGGATCTGTACCAGGTGCACGGGCCGGTGAACCTGACCCGGCTGATGGCCGTGGGCGGTTTGGTGGACCGGCCGGACCTGACCTATTCCGGGTTCTCGCCGTCGATCCCGAAGCAGATCCGCAGCAAGGACTCGATGTTCGACAGCATTCGCAAGCAGCCGTTGCTGCTGCTGCACCCGTACGAGAATTTCAGCCCGGTGGTCGACCTGCTGCGCCAGGCCGCCAAGGACCCGCAGGTGCTGGCCATTCGCCAGACCCTGTACCGCTCAGGGGCGGACTCGGAAATCGTCGAAGCCCTGGCCGACGCCGCCCGCCGTGGCAAGGAAGTGACCGCGGTGATTGAGTTGCGGGCCCGGTTCAGCGAGGCCGAAAACCTGGAGCTGGCCAGCCGCCTGCAGGAGGCGGGGGTGATTGTGGTGTACGGGGTGGTCGGCTACAAGACCCACGCCAAGATGATCCTGATTGTACGCCGCGAGGAAGGTCGTCTGCGCCGGTACGTGCACCTGGGCACCGGCAACTACCACGCCGCCAACGCCCGGCTGTACACCGATTACAGCTTCATGACCTGCGACGAATCCATCGGCGACGACGTCAACAAACTGTTCCAGCAGCTCACCGGCATGGGCAAGGCACTGAAGATCAAGAAGCTGTTCCACGCCCCGTTCACCCTGCATTCGCGCCTGTTGAGTCTGATTGAGCGGGAAGCCGGGTTCGGCGACAAA
Source organism: Marinobacter sp. (assembly GCA_052031745.1). GTDB lineage: Bacteria > Pseudomonadota > Gammaproteobacteria > Pseudomonadales > Oleiphilaceae > Marinobacter. The sequence continues at coordinate 9,489 of JBPEXK010000427.1, forward strand.
GGCCGGATTATCCTGAAACTCAATGCCCTGACTGAGCCGCAGCTGATCAAGGCGCTGTACCGGGCCTCCCAGGCCGGGGTCAAAATCGACCTGATCATCCGCGGCATCTGTTGCCTGCGGCCCGAGGTGCCCGGGCTGTCGGACAACATCCGGGTGCGTTCGATCGTCGGCCGCTTCCTGGAGCACACCCGGGTCTACTACTTCGGCAACAACCGGCGTCCGGATGTTTACTGTTCCAGCGCCGACGGCATGGAGCGCAACCTGCTGAGCCGGATTGAGACCGCGTTCCCAATCGAGGACACCGACCTGATCGCCCGGGTCCGCGAAGACCTGGATACCTACCTGGCGGATAACTGCCAGTCCTGGGTGTTGCAGCCGGATGGCAGCTACATCCAGAAGCAGCCGGCCGAGGGCGAAGAGCGCCTGGCCTCACAACTGGTGTTGCTGGAACGACTGACCGGCAAGCCCTGAATCGGAGACAGCTTTTGCGAAAACAATGGATAGTGGCGGGCGTTGCCGTGCTGGCCGTGGCGGGGGCCATGCCCTGGATTGTCGGTTACGTGACCGAGCAGCAGTGGCAGCAGGCCACCGAAGAGATGAATCGGGCGCAGCCGTTCCTGAAAGTGGAAAACGGCGCCTATCGCCGGGGCGTACTCGGGTCCGAATTGACCGGCGCCCTGGTGGTGCAGAATCCGGAAACCGGCGAGTCCCATTCGGTGGAGTACCGGGCCGATGTCACCCACGGGGTCACCGGTAGCCTGTTGGCGTTCGAGCCGGTCAACGGTTGGTCGCCGGCGGGCAGCGACTGGTTCCCGGACCAGAAGCCAAAATTGACTCTGGAAACCCGGCTCTGGGGCACCGCCACCCTGGAACTGGAAGCCCCGGTGATGACCGTCACCAACGAAGCCACCGGAGAGTCCCTGCGCACCAGCGGCGGCCTGGCGCGCCTGGAAATCAGCGACACCGGCGGTCAGGCCGATGCCCTGATGGTGTGGCCGGCGCTCAGCCTGTCCGGCCCAGAGCTCGACATCCAGGTGACCGACATCCACATGGAGCAAAGCCTGAACCATTTGATGGCCGACGTCTGGACCGGTTCCGGTGCGCTCGAGATTGGCACCATGACCATGACCCAGGGTGCCGACAGCCCGACCGAACTGCGGGCGCTCAGCCTGAGCACCAGCACCGAGACCAACGAGGCGCAAACCCGGCTGGACTCCCGGTTCACTCTGGAGCTGGAGGAAGTGCTGCGTGGTGGTCAGGGCTATGGCCCGCACCGTCTGGAGTTTGCCCTGGAAGATCTGGATCTGGCCAGTTGGAGTGCCCTGACCCAGGGCATGTCTGATCTCCAGGTCATGGCCCAGGGCGCGGGGCCGGAGCAGCAGTTGGCGGCCATGCAGCAGATCAATGGTTCGCTGCGGGACCTGGCGGCGGCGGGCTTCTCCCTCGGGGTGCCCAAACTCAGTGTGAGCACGCCGGAGGGGCAGGTGACCGGTAGCCTGAATCTGCGCCACCCGGAGCTCAGCGCCGAAGAGAAAAGCGGGATGCTGATGGTGATGCAGCGGCTGACCGGTGACATGAATCTGAGTGTGCCGTCGGCGCTGGTGGAGGAGTACCCGAGTGTGCGCCTGCAACTGGCGCCGATGATCAAGCAGGGCCTGCTGATCAAGGATGGCGATCGCCTGGTAATGCAGGCGGTGATGAAGGACTTGATGGTGGACGTGAACGGGATGGAAATCCCGCTGCCACCGCTGCTCTGACCGGTTGGCCGGTCACGCCTGGCCCCGTTCGGGGCCGGGTTCAATGTTTGGGACGGTGGCGCCTTGCCCCGTCCCTGGCCCTCAAGCCGACTTGAACTTCTTCTTCATGGCCGCTTCCACGGCCGGATCGACGAATTCCGAGACGTCACCGCCGAGCGAGGCGATTTCCCGGATCAGGGTCGAGGAGATGTAAGACAGGTGGTTGGCCGGGGTCAGGAACACGCTTTCCACCTCCGGCGCCAGGCGACGGTTCATGTCCGCCAGCTGGAACTCGTACTCAAAGTCGGATACCGCCCGCAAGCCGCGCAGGATCACGGTCGCGCCCTGATCCCGAACGAAATCGGCGAGCAGGTTGCTGAAGCCGGTGACGGTGACGTTGGGCAAGTGCGCGGTGGCCTGGCGTACCAGTTCGCAGCGCTCGTCCAGGTTCAGCAGCGGCTGTTTTTTCGGGTTGTAGGCGACCGCCACCACGATCTCGTCGAACATGCGGCCGGCCCGTTCGATCAGATCGGTGTGGCCATTGGTGATCGGATCAAAGGTGCCCGGGTAAATGACTTTCGGCATGCACAGCTCCTTGGTTCTTGAGGCCTAAGGATAGCAGCTTGCCGCCAATCCCAAAAATGGCGCCGCCTCAGGCCTTGAGTTTGCCGGCCAGGCGGGCGCTGTTGCGGGCCGCCAGGGCGTAAATCGACAGCTGCGGGTTGGCGCCGATGCTGGTCGGGAACACCGAGGCGTCGTGGACGCTCAGGTTGCTGACCTGATGGTGCTGGCCGTAGCCGTTGACCACCGAGTTGCGCGGGTCCTGGCCCATGGCGCAGCCCCCCATCTGATGCGCGGTGAACAGCCGCACCCGGTGGGGTGCCATGGCGATGTCGTTGATCGCCGCGCGCGCGTCGGCCCAGTTGGTGTACCAATCCGAGTCCATGTGCACCAGTCGAACCCGGCGGGCACCGGCGGCAAACTGGATTTCGGCCATGGTCAGGTAGGCCTGGCGCAGGCCCCGCCAGAGGTAATCGGTGACCGGGTAGTCCAGAACCGGCGAGCCGTCGTCGCGTAGGGTGACCCGGCCGCCGGGGCTGTCGGGGTGGAAGCCATCGCGCATCAGGGCGATCACCGACTGGGTGTAGGGCAGGGCCGCCATGGCGTCCACCTGGCCTTGGCCGTGGCCGGGAATGACCCCGGCGGACATGCCCGGGTGCAGGGGCGGCACCTCCAGTTTGAAGCCAGCGGGGCCGTCGACGCCCTGGTTGAAGTTGAAGTGGTCGGAATAGATCGACTGGGGCGCGCCGTAAAACGGGTCTACCTGCTCGGGCATCTGCGCAACGGTGGCGTTCACCGGGTGGATGAACGAACGCTTGCCGAGGCGATCGTATGGATCGGGGATCTCCGACCGCAGCAGCAGTCCGGGCGAGCCGATGGCGCTGGCGGCAACCACGAAATGCCGGGCCTTAAGCGTCACGGTGACCCCGGACGGGGTGATGCCGTCGGCACCCATGGCGCTGGCCGTGAGCTGTTCGATGCGGTCCTGGGCCATGACCAGGCGGTCGGCCCGAAGTCCGTGGAACAGTCTGGCCTGATGGTCGAGGGCGCCGGGAATGGTGGTCATCAGCGCGCCCTGTTTGGCGTTGGTCGGGCAGCCGACCCCACAGTAACCGAGGTTCCAGCAGCCCTTCACATTCCTGGGGATGGTTTGCCAGCTGTAGCCCAGCTGCTCACAACCCTGGCGCAGGATGTCGTTGTTGGTGTTTGGCGGTACCTGCCAGGGTGCCACCGTGTGACGCTGCTCCCGTCCCTCGAACCAGGGCGCCATGGCGTCCGGACGCAGGTCCTCGAGGCCGTACTGGTCGGCCCAGTAATTCAGAGTCTGGTCCGGGGTACGAAAACTGGAGGTCCAGTTCACCGTGGTGGAGCCGCCGACGCAGCGGCCCTGCAGTATGGCGATGGCGCCGTCGGCGGTGGTGCGGCTCATGCCTTCCTGATAGAGGCTGGCATACGCGCTGTGTTCGTCCATGGTGAAGTCTTTCTGGTAGTGCAGCCGGCCTTCCTCCACCAGAATCACCGACAGCCCACTCTTGGCCAGAATTTCTGCGGTGGTGCCGCCACCGGCGCCGGTTCCTATGACCACCACATCCGCTTCGTGGGTCTGGTTGGCAGCCAGGGTACTGGCGTCAGTGACTTGCCAGCCCGAGGCCAGGCCCTGGGCGATACGATCGGTTAACGACATGCTTGGCTCCGTCGGTGGGCGTTGGATCAGGCGGTTTTGAATTGCGGTAGGGCACTGACGGCCCACTGGGGTGGCCCCGGGTAGCCGGACAGGTGCCACTGGCGCTGGCCGCCGTAGAAGGCGACGTTGCTGATCTTGGTCAGCGCGATGTAACCATTGTTAAACAGGCCAATGCTGCTGGTGCGCCAGCGCTCCAGGAAGGCGTCGGCCTCGGCGGTAGTGACCTCGGGCCAGCTTGACCAGACCCGGGCCACGGTTACCCGGGTCAGGCCGAAGGTGAGCAGGTTAAACAGACGCCGAAGTTCCCGCTGGTTCGCCGGCCCGAACTGATGAATGCCGGCGTCGATGCGCTCAATGGCGCCGGCAATCTCCTGGCGCCGGGCCTGGGGCTGCTCCGGCAGGGCTGGGCCCAGGATGGCAGGCAATAGTGCCTCGAACAGCTGGATGTCGTCCTGGGTCAGGAAGCGGAACCGGTAACGGGCGTCCATGCGGGTGTCGACCGCGCCCAGGCGCTCGGCGGGTGCGCTGGCGCAGCCGGCCAGGCCAGCGGTGGCAAGCAGCAGGCTGCCGCCGAGGCCGGCTTTCAGCAAACTGCGGCGGTTCATTTGGGCGAATTCGCCGGTGTCGGGGCGGGCGACGCGTGGATCGGGCATGGTGTGGTCCCTGGTTCTTGTTGTTATGACTGGCGGGGGCCTCCATGGCCCCCGCGGCGAACATCAGCGAATAAAGAGTTTGTATATCATCTTGTGCGCGGCGGTACCGTGCGGTGCGTACACAAATTTGCCGCTGTTGAACTTCTGTTTGGAGAAGATGGCCCGGTGGTGGGAGAAGGTCAGGAAGCCTTCCTTACCGTGGTAGTGGCCCATGCCGGAGTCGCCGACTCCGCCGAAGGGCAGGTCGTCCTGGGCCACATGCATCAGGGCATCGTTAATGCACATGCCGCCGGAATGGGTGTTTTCCACCACGTGCTGTTGCTGCTGCTTGTCGTAGCCGAAGAAATACAGCGCCAGCGGACGCGGACGATCGTTGATGTAGTGCAGGGCTTCATCCAGCCCGTTGTAACTCACTACCGGCAGCAGGGGACCAAAGATTTCATCCTGCATTACCTTCATGTCGGGCGTGGTGTTCAGGATCAGGGTCAGCGGGATTTTCCGGGTGCCGTCGCGGAGATTTTCCCGGGCCGGGTTGATCTCGATGACCTCGGCGCCTTTGGCGCGGGCGTCGTCCAGGTAGCCCTGCAGTCGATCGTACTGGCGCTCGTTGATGATGGCGGTGTAGTCGTCGTTGTCCCGCAGGCTTGGGTACATGTCGGAAAAGCGGGTGCGGAACTCATCCACGAAGGCCTGGACCCGGTCCGCGGGGCACAGCACATAGTCCGGTGCGACACAGGTCTGGCCGGCGTTGAGGGCCTTGCCGAAGGCAATGCGCTGGGCCGCGTCCTCCATGGGCACGTCCGGCGCCACTATGGCGGGCGATTTACCGCCCAGCTCCAGGGTGACCGGGGTCAGGTTCTCGGCCGCGGCCCGCATCACCAGCTTACCCACCGAGGTGGAGCCAGTGAACAGCAGGTGGTCAAAGGGCCGGGCGGAGAAGTCGGCCGCAACATCGGCCTCACCGGTGATCACCGACACCAGCTCCTCCGGGAAGGTGGACTCGACGATCTCCTTGAACAGGGCCGAGGTGTGCGGGGTAAATTCCGACATCTTGATCATGGTGCGGTTGCCCGCCGCCAGGGACGCCACCAGCGGCCCGACTGCCAGGTACAGGGGGTAGTTCCAGGGTACGATCACCCCGACCACGCCCTTGGGCTGGTAGTGCACCTTATTGCTGGCGGGCTGGAACAGCACCGACACGTGGCGCTTGGACGGCTTCATCCAGTCGCTCAGGTGCTTGAGGGTGTAATTGATGCCCTGGATCGAGGGCATGACTTCGGCGATCAGGGATTCGTCCCGGGACCGGCAGCTGAAATCCCGGTCGATGGCGTCCAGCAGTCGGTCCTGGTAGGTCAGCAGCGCCCGCTTCAGGCGCTTCAGGTTTTCCTTGCGCTCCGTGAGTGACGGCATGGGGTTGGCGCGGAAGGCCTGTTTCTGATCCTGGAAAATTCGGTGGGTGTGCTGGATCTGCTTTTTGCTTTCGGTAAGCTGGACGACCGTGGCTCCCATACATAACTCCCCGTGCATCGCCGGCGCCGGGCGCCGGTCAGTTGCAGTCTCAAAATGGTTAAAAAGTGCGCAATTTGCGCTTAACGGTATTATTAGAGTATATACTCTAGGTAGTCAAGCAAGGTCGGATGGCCCATTGGGCCATCATCGAGGCAATCTATAACAGGGGCCCGTACGGGCGCCCAACAATCGCCGGCACGGTTATGAAAACAAGAGACAAAATACTGCTCTCCAGCCTGGAGCTGTTTAACGAACGGGGCGAGCGAAACGTCACCACCAATCACATAGCGGCGCACCTGGCGATCTCGCCGGGCAACCTGTATTACCACTTCCGCAACAAGTCCGACATCATTTACGAGATTTTTCTCGAGTACGAAAAGCTGGTGGATTTCTACCTGGACATCCCCGAGGACCGGGCGATGACGGTGGAGGACATGACTTTTTACCTGGAATCGGTATTCGATGGCCTGTGGAGTTATCGCTTCTTCCACCGGGACCTGGAGTATCTGCTCGACAGCGACCAGCGCCTGCGGCGGGACTACCGGGAGTTCACCAATCGCTGCCTGGCGGCCATCAACCGGATTTTCGAGAAACTCGCCGAGGCAGGTATTCTCGAGCCCCAGCAGGAGGACCTTCGGGCGGCTATGTCGCTCAACGTGTGGCTGGTGATTACCAACTGGATGGCGTTCCTGAAAACCGCCCACGTCGAGGAGACCTACGCCAACCTGACCAAGGACGACCTCAAGCAGGGCATTTACCAGGTGCTGACGCTGGAATTGCCCTACCTGAGCCCGGCCTACCGGGACCGGGTGCTGGCTATCCGCGAAAACTACCGGCCGTCCCTGCCGGAGCCAGAAGAGGCGGCACCGGCGGTGGCCAAGGCGGCGAGCCGGTGATTTGGTCAAAAAATGTGCAATCTGTGGAACTTTTGCGCGCAGCCGCCGTCACACTCAAGGACGTAGGAAATCCGGACATTTCTTGCGTCTCCTGAGTGAGTTCTCAGGTTTTAGCACGTCGCAAACCCTGACGTTTCACCGGTCTGTCTCTGGCAGACCGGTTTTTTTACGTTTGCTCCCCTCGCCCTTCTGACATCGAGGCGCTTAATCCTGGGGCGCTTCCAACCAGTCGGTCAGGGCGTCCCGGCACTCCTCCACGCCTCGCTTGGACGTCGCCGAAAACATGATCAGATGCTGCACGCAGGCGAAGGGCTTCAGGTTCTTGGCGATGCCGAGCATGGCGGTCTTGGCCTGGCCAAACTTCAGCTTGTCCGCCTTGGTGGCCAGAATCATCAGCGGAAGGTTGTTATGTTCACACCATTCCACCATCATTTGGTCGAATTCGGTGAGCGGGTGGCGGATGTCCATCACCAGCACCAGGCCGCGCAGGCAGCGCCGGTCGTTCAGGTAGTGACCCAAATGCTGCTGCCAGTCGTCTTTCATGTCACGGGACACCTTGGCGTAGCCGTAACCGGGCAGGTCCACCAGGCGGCAGCCCTCACGATTGAGGGAGAAGAAGTTGATCAGCCGGGTACGCCCGGGGGTTTTACTGGTGCGGGCCAATTTGCCATGGGCGGTGATCGCGTTCAGGGCGCTGGATTTGCCGGCGTTGGAGCGGCCGGCGAAGGCCACCTCGGCACCAAAGTCCGGTGGGCATTCGTCCAGTCGGGAGGCGCTGATCAGGAAGCGGGCACTGTTAAAAGAGACGGAGTTGGGGGGCAGATCGGAGTCCACAGCGGTTGGCTTTCCTTCGGATTTCAGTTATCGGGGATTAATGTATAATGCTACACCAATTCCGGGCGGCGCGCCGAGCGCGACCGCTGTCAGCCCCGGTTTTGCGCCTGCCTGGTCAGTGCCTACCGGCTGCACAATAAAGAATACCTTTAAGATGAGAGAAGCGGAGCGAGCATGAAAAAACTGATCGCAGGATTTGTTCTCGGTGTGAGCCTCACTGCGACGGCTCAGGGGGCAGGTGATCCTCAAGCGGGCGAGCAGAACGCCGCGGTGTGCGCCGGATGTCATGGCCAGGCCGGTCAGAAGCCGATCATGGGCAGCTACCCCAAGCTGTCTGGACTGGGTGAGAAGTACCTTTACCAGCAGCTGGTGGCGATCCAGTCCGGCGATCGGGTGATTGCCGAGATGACCGGTATCCTCGATGGCAAGTCCGAGCAGGAGTTGCAGGATCTGGCGGCCTACTTCAACGAGCAGGACATGCCGTTGAACCAGGCCAATCCGGACCTGATCGACCAGGGCGCGTCGCTGTACCGCGGCGGTAACATGGCCTCTGGTGTGCCCGCCTGTGCCGGTTGCCACAGCCCTCAGGGTAAGGGCAACGAGCCCGGCGGTTATCCGCGTCTGAGCGGCCAGAACGCTGAGTACATCAGCAAGCAGCTGAAAGCGTACCGCGACGGTGAGCGTGCGGGTGGTTCCAACGCCGCGATCATGATGGACGTGGCCGCCAAGCTGACCGACGCCGAGATCGAAGCGGTAGCCAACTACGTCTCTGGTCTGCACTGATCCCGAGCGTTTGGCCAAGCCCAAAAAGACCCCGCCCCAGGCGGGGTTTTTTGTTGCTTACCGCTCTGTAACTCAGCAATTTGGCCAGCCTGTGGAACTTTTTCCGCTGGCTGGGTCATAATCCCTCACACTTACGACTTCACGATATCGGAGATGTCTAATGATCAGAACACTTGGAGCGGCGACTTTCCTGGCTGCGATGTTTGCGTTTGGTGCCCCGGCCAGTGCCGAGCCCTGGGTTGAGGGCACGCACTACCAAAAGCTGGACACCCCGGTCCGCACCGCTGACGATGGCAAGATCGAGGTCGCTGAGGTGTTCTGGTACGGCTGCCCGCACTGCTACAACTTCAAGCCGGTGGTGGAAGCCTGGGAACAGGACCTGGCCGAAGACGTCGAATTTGAGATGCTGCCGGCCGCCCTGGGGCGCTCCTGGGAGCCGCACGCCCGGGCTTACTACGCCCTGGA
>JBPEXK010000428.1:0-3787 GCA_052031745.1 Marinobacter sp.
ACGTGTGCGACGCGCACATGCTCAAGGCCCTGAAGTCCGGCGCCGTGGTGTGCAACATCGGCCACTTCGACAACGAGATCGACACCGCCTACATGCGCAAGAACTGGGAGTGGGACGAGGTCAAGCCGCAGGTGCACGTGGTGTATCGTGACAAGGCCACCAACGACCACCTGATCCTGCTGTCCGAAGGCCGCCTGGTGAACCTGGGCAACGCCACCGGTCACCCGTCCCGGATCATGGACGGTTCCTTCGCCAACCAGGTGCTGGCGCAGATGTATCTGTTCGAGCGCAAGTTCGCCGACCTGCCGGAAGATGCCCGGGAGAAAGGCGTGTACGTGCAGGTTCTGCCCAAGCAGCTGGACGAAGAAGTGGCTCGCGCCATGGTCGAAGGGTTTGGTGGCGTGATCACCAAGATGACCCCGGAGCAGGCCAAATACATCGGCGTACCGGTCGAAGGCCCGTACAAGCCGGAAAGCTACAAGTACTGATCGGACGGCAACATGGAAAGTCAGAAGCAGTTCAAGCGCCGCTTCAGTTTTGAGTTCTTCCCGCCCAAGACCGACCAGGGTCGGGAAAAGCTCCAGACTGTGCGCAACAAGCTGGCCGAGGTGAACCCGGATTTCTTCTCGGTCACCTTCGGCGCCGGCGGTTCCACCCGGGACCGCACCATTGAGACCGTGCTCAACCTGCACAAGCAGGGCATTTCCACCGCGCCCCACCTATCCTGCGTGGGCGGCACTCGCCAGGAAATCGGCGAATTGCTGGATGTGTACAAAGAGAACGGCATCAATCGCATCGTCGCCCTGCGGGGCGACATGCCCTCGGGCATGGGAGCGGCCGGTGAGCTGCGTTACGCCAACGAACTGGTGGAGTTTATCCGCGAGCACAGCGGCGACACCTTCAACCTGGAGGTGGCCGCCTACCCGGAGTTTCATCCGCAGGCTCGCAACGCCGAAGAAGACCTGAAGAACTTCGCCCGCAAGGTGAAGGCTGGCGCCAACAGCGCCATCACACAGTACTTCTTCAACGCGGACAGCTACTTCTACTTCATCGACCGACTGGAGAAGATGGACGTCACCATTCCGGTGGTGCCCGGCATCATGCCGATCGTCAACTTCTCCAACCTGGTCCGGTTCTCCGACATGTGCGGCGCTGAAATCCCCCGTTGGATCCGGAAACAGCTGGAAGCCTACGGCGACGACACCGACAGCATCCGCAAGTTCGGCGAAGAAGTGGTAACTGACATGTGTGAAAAGCTGCTCAAGGCCGGTGCGCCTGGGCTGCACTTCTACACCCTGAACCAGGCCGAGCCCAGTCTCAGCATCTGGAAAAACCTCGGGATCAGCGAGCGGGAAAAAATCTCCTTCTGACTTCCACTTTACGGTCAGGGTTTCGGCCCTGACCGTAGCTCTTTCTCCTCTCCAAGCCTGCGCCTCCTCCTTCCCATACACTCCAACCATTTGATTTTCTGACATTCCTTTGCCAATGGTTTAAGGTATATGAGACGCAGTTCCAATAACGCTCTCCGGCGACCGCGGCCATCCGCCGTGTTTTCCGGCCTGCCTTACCGGGCGGATAGAGCACTAACAACAGCGAAAGGAGAAAGCATGAGCACGAAATGGCTAAAAACGATTGGCGCCAGTCTGGCACTCACCGTGGCCGCGGGAACCGTAAGCGCAGAGACCCTGCGTGTGGTCACCGACCCCAGCTTTGTTCCGTTTGAGATGATGGACCAGGAAACCGGCGAGATGATCGGTTTCGACATGGAGATCATTGCCGAAGTAGCCAAGCGCGCGGGCTTCGACTATGACCTCAACACCATGGACTTCAATGGCATCATCCCCGCCCTGCAGACCGGCAACGTCGACATCGCCATCGCCGGCATCACCATCACCGACGAGCGGGAAGAAATCGTCGATTTCTCTGATCCTTACTACGACTCCGGTCTGCGTATTCTGGTGCGCAAGGGCGAGGACGACATCAAGTCCCTGGAAGACCTGGAAGGCAAGAAGATCGGCACCAAGATCGGCTCCACCAGCTACGACTTCCTGATGGCCAACATCGAGCAGAACGACGGCGTGACCCCGTACCCGGGCAGCTCCGACATGTACATGGCGTTGATGTCCCGCGCCATCGACGTGGTGTTCTACGACGCACCCAACGTCGGCTACTTCGCCCGCACCAAAGGCGAAGGCAAGGTCATGACCGTCGGCGAACTGTATGAAGGCCAGCAGTACGGTATCGCCCTGAAAGACGGTAGCGAGTGGGTGGACGAAGTGAACGCCGCCCTCGCCTCAATGAAGGAAGACGGCACCTACAAGACCATTTACGAGAAGTGGTTTGGCCCGATGCCGGAAGGCAAGTAAGGGCGAACAGACCACAGGTCTGAAACCCTGAGCCGGGGTGGCCTCACCCCGGCGTTTCCTTTCTGTCACCCTCTTCGGAGATTCTCACTGTGGAATTTCAGTTTCAGTTCGACTGGCAAGCCGCCATCGATTCCATCCCTTGGTTGCTCAAGGGTATTCCCTACACCCTGATGATCTCATTCGGGGGCCTGTTGATCGGCTTTGGCCTGGGTATCGTGTTTGGCCTGCTGAGCATCAACAAGAAGTGGTTCCTGCGCTGGCCCGCCACGGCCTACATCGAAATCTTCCGGGGCACCCCGATTCTGGTGCAGGTTCTGTTTATCTTTTATGGTCTGCCCGACCTGATCGGTGGTCCGATCGAGCCGCTTACCGCGGGCATCGCCGCTATTGCGCTGAACTCCGGCGCTTATATCTCGGAAGTGGTCCGTGGGGGCGTACAGTCCATCGACAAGGGCCAGACCGAAGCCGGCCTGTCACTGGGCCTGTCCCGCAGCCAGACCTTCTGGTCCATCGTATGGCCCCAAGCCTTCCGCCGGATGATTCCGCCGCTGGGTAACCAGGCCATCGTCAGCATCAAGGACACGTCCTTGTTCTCGGTGATCGGCGTGGGCGAGCTGGTGCGCCAGGGTCAGATCTACATCGCCAACACCTTCACCGCGTTTGAGGTGTATTTTGTGGTCGCGATCCTGTACCTCGCCATCACCCTGTCGCTGTCCCTGATTCTCCGCTTTGTCGAGCGGCGCGGACTGGCCTCTGTCTGAAGGAAAGCTGATCATGACTGATATCGTAGAAATGAAGGGCATGAACAAGTACTTCGGCCAACTGCATGTCCTGAAAGACATCGACCTGACCGTCGCCAAGGGCGAAGTGGTGGTGATCATCGGGGCCAGCGGCTCCGGCAAATCCACCCTGATTCGCTGCGTGAATGGCCTGGAAGAGTTCGAGTCCGGCCACCTGACCGTGGACGGGCACCCGTTGGCGCCGAAAAGCGGCAACCCGAAATCCCTCGCGGAGATCCGCAAGGAAGTCGGCATGGTGTTTCAGCAGTTCAACCTGTTCCCGCATCTGACGGTGAAGAAGAACATCATGCTGGCGCCGAAAAAGGTCAAGGACACCTCCGATACCGTGGCGGCGGCCACCGCTGAGCGGTTGCTGAACCGGGTCGGCATCGGCAACCAGGCCGACAAGTACCCAAGCCAGCTCTCTGGCGGCCAGCAGCAGCGGGTAGCCATTGCCCGGGCCCTGGCCATGGAGCCGCGGCTGATGCTGTTCGACGAGCCGACGTCGGCGCTGGACCCGGAAATGATCGGGGAAGTGCTGGACGTAATGCGCGAACTGGCCAAAGAAGGCATGACCATGATGGTGGTCACCCACGAAATGGGCTTCGCTCGCGAAGTGGCGGACCGGGTGATCTACATCCA
>JBPEXK010000429.1:0-1760 GCA_052031745.1 Marinobacter sp.
ATGTGGCTGGCCAGGGACGGCCAGCCTCAAGCGCACATGGATGTGCTCGTAGCGATTCCCGAAAGCCCCGCCACAAAGGGCGACCACTCCGGAAATATCAAGCTAGGAGCCCAAGACTCCAAAGTCAGAGGTCAGCCAAACTCCCGCGCGCGATTTCGGTGATTTGGACCCAGTCTTTTTTGGCAACAACGTCGGCCGGGGTCAGCCAGGAGCCGCCTACGGCTTTGACGTTTTTCAGGGCCAGGTAGTCTTTGGCGGTTTCGCGGCGAATGCCACCGGTGGGGCAAAACGTCACGTCGCCGAACGGACCGGCAAAGGCTTTCAGTGCGGCGGTGCCGCCGGATACCTCGGCCGGGAAGAATTTGAATTCGCGGTAGCCTAGGGCGTAGCCCATCATCAGTTCGGACACGGTAGAGATACCCGGCAGCAAGGGTGCCTCCGAGGTGACGCCGAACTCCAGGATTGCCTCGGTGACGCCGGGGGTGATGACGAACTGAGCGCCCGCCGCTTCCACTTTGCGGTACTCGGCGACGCTGGTCACTGTACCTGCGCCTACCCAGGCCTCAGGGATGGCTTCGCGGACGGCCCGAATGGCGTCGACGCCGTGTTCGGTGCGCAGGGTGATCTCTAGCACCTTGATACCGCCGTCCACCAGCGCCTGACACAGGGGCACCGCGTCTTCCAGTTCGTTAATCGCTATCACCGGCACCAGTGGCGATGCCGCCAGTACGGCCTGCACGCGCTCGCGCTGGAAATCAGAAAGTTGAGTCATCGATTTCTCCAAATAAGTAGGTCTGGCTCAGGGGCTCCAGAACACATTCAGCCCCGGCCGCAGAAACGCGCGGATGGGCATGGCCATGACATCGTCCGGCTTGGCCAACGCGCGCTCCAGTGTTTCGAGCTTGTCCTGCCCTTTCAGGTGCAGCGCGGTGAAGCGCGCCTGCTGTAACACGGGCAGGGTCAGGGTGATACGTTGCTGGGGCTGGGAGGCCGGGGTTGCCGGGGCGACCCTGTCTGATCCGTCCGGATTCATGGCGTCAGCCAATTCGGGCGCATCCGGGAACAGCGAGGCGGTGTGGCCGTCGTTACCCATACCCAGTATCAGCACATCCAGCGGCAGGTTGAGGTCGGCAAGTTCGGCTTTGACTGCCTCCAACCCGTCTTTCGGCGTAGCGCCGGGCTGTTTCAGGGACAGGAAGTTCGCGGCCGCCGCCTGGCCTTGCAGCAGGTTCTCCTTCACCAGGCTGGTGTTGCTGGCAGGGTCCCCTTCGGCTACCCAGCGCTCATCCGCCAGCAGCACGTCCACGCGATTCCATTCCAGAACCTTGCCAGACAGTGCCTTGAAGAAAGGCAACGGCGTCGAGCCGCCAGACACCACCAGGCTGGCTCGGGAGGCCTCCGCCAGCCGGGTTTTCAGAACATCGGCAACCGTGTCCGCCAGCGTCAGGGCAACCTGCTCGGGCGCGTCTTGGAAGTGGGTATTAACGCCTTCGGGGAAGTTCAACTCAGGCGTCTTCATACCAGCTCCTTCCGTCCCGCGTGATCATGGCGATGGACGCTACCGGTCCCCAGGTTCCGGCCGCGTAGCGTTTCGGCGGGGCGCCGCTGTCGCGCCAGTTCTGGATCACCTGGTCGACCCAGCGCCAGGCGTGCTCCACTTCGTCCCGGCGGACGAACAGGTACTGGTTGCCCTTCATCACTTCCCACAGCAGGCGCTCGTACGCGTCTGGAATCCGGTCGGTCTGGAAGGTTTCCGAGAA
>JBPEXK010000430.1:0-1528 GCA_052031745.1 Marinobacter sp.
AGGCCGCCCCGACGATAATGACGGAGAACCAGTTCAGAGGTATTGGAATCAATGAACCAAGCCCCTCCGCGACCGCCAGCCGAAACAGGTGTCGCGGCTTCCCCCCAAAATTCAGGTGAAAACCACGAGGCTGAAACCTGCTCGTGGCCTGACGAAACAACCAGTTGCATCTTTCCAGATTCAGCACACTTATCGGCAAGTCGTGTCACGAAATTCGCACCCTCGGACCCGAGCGACAGCGGATCGGGTAAAGACGTTGTTTGGCTTGTAGGCTAAAATGGCGCCCAGTTTACCAACGAGCCAGTTGCGGCTCTACACTTGACACCAAAAGTCTGGAACGCGGTTTTTATCCATGCCCCCCTCACGCCTGAACTCCATCTGCATCCTCCGCCTCTCCGCCATTGGCGACGTCACCCATGTCGTCCCCGTTGTCCTGAGCCTGCAGGAACAGCTACCAGGGGTGAAAATCACGTGGGTTATCGGAAAAATCGAGGCCAAGCTGATCGGTGACCTGCCAGGCGTCGAGTTTATCGTCTTCGACAAGAAAGCCGGCCGCCAGGGCTACATCGATCTTCGCAAACAGATGAAGGGGCGTCACTTCGATGCCCTGCTGCACATGCAGGTTGCCTTCCGAGCCAACCTGGCCGCCGCCTGCATTCCGGCCAAGGTGAAGGTCGGCTATGACAAGGCCCGCAGCAAGGACTTGCACAGCCTCTTTATCAACAAACGCATTGCCCCTGCCCCGCAGCAGCACGTGCGCGACTGCATGGCTAGTTTTCTGGAGCCACTGGGGCTCAAAGCTGCCGCCCCAAAATGGCACATTCCACTCAGCGAGGAGGACCACGACTTTGCCCGCCGGCACCTGGCGGCCGACCGTCGCAATCTGGTGATCAGCCCCTGCGCCAGCCATACCCTGCGGAACTGGCCGGCGGAGCGATATGCCCGGCTCGCTGATCACGCCATTCGCAAGCATGGCATGAAGGTAATCCTGGTAGGCAGCCCGGCGCCCTTCGAGGCGGACTACTGCGCCGCCATTGAGCGCTCGATGACAGAGAAGGCGCACAACATCTGTGGCAAGGACACCCTGAAGCAGCTGACCGCCCTGCTCACCCAAGCCGACCTGGCAGTAGCTCCGGACACCGGCCCAGCGCACATCGCGAGCGCCGTTGGCACCGATGTTCTGGGCATTTTTGCCGCCAGCAACCCAAACCGCTCAGGCCCATACAATTCCCTGCAATGGTGCGTAAACCTCTATCCGGAGGCGCTTGAGAAATTCACGGGAAAAACCATCGAGCAAGCGCGCTGGGGCGCCAAGGCCGAGTTTGAAGGCGCCATGGAGCTGGTCACGGTGCAGGATGCCACTGACATGTTGGACCAATGGGTGGCCGCGCGGCAGCCGGCGCAAACAAAAACGGCGCCGGATCAAGCCTGATCCGACGCCGTCTCGTGTTCGCCACTGCGGCGGGCGAAGCGCTTATAAAGTCGCCTCAGCCTGCGCCTGCATTCAGTTGCGGGCGGTGTAATCCTG
>JBPEXK010000431.1:0-7919 GCA_052031745.1 Marinobacter sp.
GCCCGCTCCACCGCGCGAAAGATTTCCAGATGGCTTCGCTCAATCACACCGTCACCCGCCTTTACCGTGAATGAAATTCATTAATCTCTGAAATAATACCATTATTACTCATGGTTGAGGCCAGCTAGTCTCCGTCCTACACCTTTCAACAGACACACGGAGACCCATAGTCATGGTAACCACGCACAATCTCGGCTTTCCCCGCATCGGTGGGGGCCGCGAACTGAAAACGGCCTTGGAAGCTTTCTGGCAGGGCCAGATAGACGAGGCAGAACTGGAGCAGGCAGGCGCCCAGTTGCGTCGTGATAATTGGCGCACCCAGGAGGCGTTCGATCTGGTGCCCGTCGGGGACTTCTCGCTGTACGACCAGGTTCTGGATATGAGCGTCACGCTCGGACACCTGCCCGAGCGAGCCCGCAAGGGCACGGGCACGCCCTTGGATCAGTACTTCCGCATTGCCCGGGGTCGCTCAGCCAGCGACGGGACCTGCCAGGCCATCCATGCCGGGGCCATGACCAAATGGTTCGACACCAACTACCACTACATAGTCCCGGAATGCCACGCCAACACACACTTTGCCTTGAACCCGACCCGACTGCGCAGCCAGATTCAGGAGGCCCGGGATCTGGGCCTGAATCCAAAACCGGTGATCATCGGACCGATCACCTACCTGTGGCTGGGCCGGGCCAAGGACGACAGCGACAAACTCGCGCTGCTGGAACGCCTGCTGCCGGTCTACGCCGAGCTGCTGAACGATCTGGCCGGCCAGGGCATCGAATGGGTCCAGGTCGATGAGCCAGTGCTGGTCACGGAACTGACGCCGTCCTGGCGACACGCGCTGAACCTCGCCTATCACCACCTGAAAGCGACCGCGCCCAAGCTGTTGCTGACCACCTATTTCGGTGAACTTCGGGAGAATCTGCAGTTGGCCTGCGAGCTGCCAGTAGCCGGACTGCACCTGGACGCCATCAGTGCGCCCGAGGAAGTTGCCCGGATCGCGGACTGGCTGGCGCCCCACAAGGTTCTGTCCCTCGGGGTGGTGAATGGCCGCAATGTCTGGCGGACCGACTTATCGAGCACCCTGGACTGGCTCGAACCTCTGGCCGAAAAACTGGGCCACCGGCTCTGGCTCGCGCCTTCCTGCTCCCTGCTGCACGTCCCGGTAGACCTAAACGCCGAGCGAAAGTTAGATGCGGAGCTCCGCAACTGGCTGGCCTTCGCCGTCCAGAAGCTGGAGGAGGTTCAGCTTCTGGCTCAGGCGCTCAACTGCGGACGCGAGTCGATTCGAGAGCCGCTGGCGGAAAATGCCGCCGCCATCCGGAGTCGCCGCACATCAGAACGCACCACCCTGACTAACAACAAGCCAAGCTTGAGGGAGCTGCCAGACAAGGCCGGCAGCCGCCATTCGCCCTACGCTGAGCGCCGCCGGATCCAACGCAAGGCACTGCCATTGCCACCGTTCCCGACGACCACGATCGGCTCGTTCCCGCAAACCGCGGAGATTCGGCAAACCAGGCTGCAATACCGCAACGGGGAGGTATCGGTAGAGGAGTACCAGGCCCGGATCCGCGAGGAAATTGCGCACTGTGTGCGCCAACAGGAGGAACTTGGCCTGGATGTCCTGGTGCACGGAGAAGCGGAACGCAATGACATGGTGGAGTATTTCGGCGAGCACCTCGAGGGCTACGCCTTCAGCCAGTTCGGCTGGGTCCAGTCCTACGGCTCTCGGTGCGTGAAACCGCCCATCCTGTACGGCAACGTCTCACGCCCTGCGGCTATCACCGTGGCTTGGACCCAGCACGCCCAGTCTCTGACGGAGAAGCCGGTGAAAGGCATGCTCACCGGCCCGGTCACCATGCTGAACTGGTCGTTCGTTCGCGATGACCAGCCCCGAAGGGACACCGCGAGGGAGTTGGCGCTGGCGATTCGGGAAGAGGTGCAGGACCTGGAGGCCGCTGGCGTGAACATCATCCAGATTGACGAGGCAGCGCTGCGCGAGGGCCTGCCACTGCGGCGAGCCGACTGGAACGACTACCTGGGCTGGGCCATCGACGCTTTCCGGCTGGCCGCCAACGGTGTCGGCGACGCCACCCAGATCCACACGCACATGTGCTACTCGGAGTTCAACGATATCCTGGAGGCCATCATCCGGATGGATGCGGACGTCATTACCATCGAAACCTCGCGCTCGGACATGGCGCTGCTGGAGGCCTTCAAAAAACTGGATTACCCCAACGACATCGGCCCGGGTGTGTACGACATTCACTCGCCTAACATTCCGGAGCCGGAAGAAATGGTTACGCTGATTGAAAAAGCGGCCCAGCGTATCCCTGCCGACCGGCTCTGGATCAACCCAGACTGTGGCCTGAAAACGCGGAAGTGGCAGGAGGTGGCGCCGGCCCTGACCAACATGGTCCGGGCGGCCGAGAGCCTGAGGGACAAACAGTCGCCTCAGTAGCCGGAGCTGTTGCGATCCAGCTCGAATTCAAACTCCTCAGCGCGGCCCACCTTTGTGGTAAATGCTCCCGAGGCGTCCAGCTCGAACCAGCGGTAGCCGGGCGCCCGGGGCTCGACCGAAAAATCGCTGGAGCCGGCAGTAAACTGGATGCAGGTAGAGGGAGTCGCCAGCAGCCGAACGCCTTTGCGCTCCAGCTGTTGCTCCTGGTGAATATGGCCCCACAGCACGATTTTGACCTGCGGAAAGCGCTCGATGATGCGCCAGAATGCATCCCGATTCCTCAGCCCGATACTTTCCATCCAGTCGCAGCCGACATCCACCGGGTGGTGATGCAGGCTGACCAGGGTAGGCACATCAGGATGCTGGGTCAGGGCTGACTCGAGAAATTCCAGTTCGGATTGCGCCAACTCACCAAAAACCCGCCCAGGCACCGAGCTGTCCAGCAACAGGCACTGCCAGCCGCCTTCGAGGATTTGCCGGCGGTCGGCCCGATATTCGCCGGCCACCTTTCGCAGGGCTCCGTTTTCGTCATGATTCCCTGCGACCCAGGCGGAGCCGCCGTGAAACACCTGCAAACGATCGCCAAAAGCGCGGTACGCTGCTTCGGAGCCATCCTGGGCGAGGTCGCCCGTCGCCAGGATCAGGTCCGGTTGTCCGTGCGTCTTGAGCGCCTCGGCGATTACGGCGTCCAGGCTGGCCCGGGTGTTCACGCCCAGAAGCTCGCCACTGGCATCGGCCATCAGGTGAGGATCCGTCAACTGCAGTACCCGGAATGGCCGGTTGCTTTGCTTGTTAGTCATAGGCTCCTGGTCAGTTCGATGCCCTGTTTGCACGCCTTGGGCAAGTGTACGACGGCGGCTTACAGTTTAACCGCTCCCAAATGCCATAGGGATCACATTCTTAGCAGGCCTTGCCGACAATTTGCCTTTTTTGACAACTCCGACACACCAGCGCCAGACTCAGCAGCCGACAGCACTCAGTCTACGCCTTCTCCGGCGGACCAGGCGGCGTGCTCCATGGGCAGGTGGCCGAATTTCAGGCAATAGTCCAACCAGTCGGCGAGAAAGCCATTCACCTGAATTTTCTCATCCGGGTGATGCATAAACCGGTTCGGATAATCGTTGACGGGCGCAATTTGCCGGTCCCGGTAGCAACTGATCACTTCGGCCATGGCGGCATCGTGGTAGATTCGCACCGTCATCTGGGGGTTGTTCAGCCAACGCCCGGAATTGTGGATCTGTTCCAGCAGGAGGGTTTCGGTATATTTGGCGGTTTGCAGTAGTTTGATCTGGACACGGCCGAGGTAGGTGTTTTCTCGGTGAAGCTCGAACTCGCACACCGGCTTGCCGTCCACCTCAAGCTGACGCAAACGGCGCAGGCGCTGATAGTTGCCGTCACACAGTGCCCCGAGTTGCCTCAGGTCCGGCACGTAACGCTTCGGCGGCTTACTCCACTCTGTCATCAGTTGGCCTCGTTCCGAATTCTTGACCGGTTTAATTCCAGCCATTGTAAAGCAATGATAGCCGCAGCGTTGTTGATCCGGCCATCGTGGATCATAGCGATGGCTTCGTCGGCGCTGACCACATGAGCCCGGATATCCTCGTGTTCGTGCTCCACGCCAAACAGGCCACCGGCCGCTTCGGTACTGATCAAACCGCAAAACAGGTGAATCATTTCCGTAGTGCCACCGGGGGACACCATGTAGTCGCAGATCTTGGTCAGCTTAGCGAAGCTCAAGCCGGCCTCTTCCTGGCCTTCTCTCTTGGCCACATCCTCCGGCGCCTCGCCATCTTCGTTCATGCCCGCCACCAACTCGAGCAGCCAGGGCGACTGGTCGCGCCCCAATGCACCCAGCCGAAACTGTTCCAGCAGCACCACCTCGTCCCGCACCGGATCGTATGGCAGGACACAGGTGGCATCCCCCCGGATGAAGAGTTCACGGGTAAATACCGGCATCTCCCGACCATCGAAGCGGGGGTGGGTCAGCCACAGCTTGTCCATGCGAAAGAAGCCCTGGAATACGGTTTCGCGTTTCTCGACGGTTACGTCACTGGCCTTGAACTGAAATGGTTCGGTCATTCGTCACCCCGTTTCGGCAATGCCTTGGAACGATAGCCCCAGGCTGTTCACCATTGCAAGGGTATTACGTAACGCCGGGCGGGACTGCCCACCCGGCTGGAGCGACTCGGTTTTACACCTTGTCGTACAGCTTGCTGCCTGCTTCCAGGAACTCGCGGGACTTCTCCTGCATACCCGCATCCACGGCCGCCGCGTCGTCCAGACCATGGGCCTGGGCATAGTCCCGTACCTCCTGGGAGATCTGCATGGAACAGAACTTGGGGCCACACATGGAGCAGAAATGGGCCACCTTGGCCGACTCCTTGGGCAGGGTTTCGTCGTGATAAGCCCGGGCCGTATCCGGATCCAGGCCGAGGTTGAACTGGTCCTCCCAGCGGAATTCGAACCTGGCCTTGGACAGCGCATTATCCCGCACCTGGGCACCCGGGTGACCCTTGGCCAGGTCGGCCGCATGGGCGGCAATCTTGTAGGTAATGATGCCGGTCTTGACGTCATCTTTGTTGGGCAGACCCAGGTGCTCCTTGGGCGTGACGTAACAGAGCATGGCGCAGCCGTACCAGCCAATCATCGCGGCGCCGATACCCGAGGTGATGTGGTCGTAGCCAGGCGCGATGTCGGTGACCAGTGGGCCAAGAGTGTAAAACGGAGCCTCGTCGCAACACTCCAACTGCTTGTCCATGTTCTCTTTGACCAGATGCATGGGCACGTGGCCGGGGCCTTCGATCATCACCTGCACGTCGTGCTTCCAGGCGATCTTGGTCAATTCCCCCAGGGTTTCCAGCTCGCCAAACTGCGCCGCGTCGTTGGCATCGGCGACGGACCCCGGGCGCAAGCCGTCCCCCAGGCTGAACGAAACATCGTAAGCTTTCATGATTTCGCAGATGTCCTCGAAGTGTTCGTACAGGAAGCTTTCCCGATGATGTGCCAGACACCACTTGGCCATGATCGAGCCGCCCCGCGACACAATGCCGGTGGTGCGGGCCGCCGTCAGCGGCACGTGGTGCAGTCGAACGCCGGCGTGGATGGTGAAGTAGTCCACGCCCTGTTCGGCCTGTTCGATCAGGGTGTCCCGAAAAATCTCCCAGGTCAGGTCCTCGGCGACGCCGCCGACCTTTTCCAGTGCCTGATAAATCGGCACCGTGCCGATGGGAACCGGTGAGTTGCGAATGATCCACTCGCGGGTCTCGTGAATATTCTTGCCCGTGGACAAATCCATGATGGTATCCGCGCCCCAGCGGGTGGCCCAGGTCAGTTTTTCCACTTCCTCTTCAATCGAGGAGCTGACCGCGGAATTGCCAATGTTGCCGTTGATTTTCACCAGGAAATTACGACCAATGATCATCGGCTCCGATTCCGGATGATTGATGTTTGCGGGGATGATGGCGCGCCCCCGGGCCACTTCATCCCGAACGAACTCGGGGGTAATCTCGGCCGGCAGGTTGGCGCCGAAGGACTGCCCCGGGTGCTGGTCGTTTAGCAAGCCCTGTTCCCGGGCCTGCTGCAATTTCTGATTTTCCCGAATGGCGATGAACTCCATTTCCGGGGTCACCATGCCTTTGCGGGCGTAGTGCATCTGGCTGACGTTGCGGCCCGGCCGGGCCCGCAGGGGCTTCCGCTCATCCGTAAACCGGAGCGGATCAAGCCGCGGGTCGGCCATGCGGCGCCGGGTAAATTCCGAGGTGTAACCGGGCAGGGTTTCGACATCGTCGCGTTCGGCAATCCAGGCGGCGCGAATAGGGCTCAGCCCCCGGCGAAGATCAATGCTGGCGTCCGGATCGGTGTAGGGGCCGGAAGTGTCGTATACCGTTACGGGCGCATTGGCCTCACCACCCATTTCGGTCGGTGTATCGGATAAGGCAATCTCCCGCATTGGCACTCGCAAATCGGGACGACTGCCCGCGACGTACACTTTGCGGGAATTCGGTAACGGCTTCACTGCCGCGGAATCAACTTGGGCGGAATCACTGAGGTAGGAAGGTAGCTCTGTCATCATCTGCTCCCGGTACTGGCGTTGGATTACGGGTCGCGTATGACGGAGCGGCGCGCAATCCTCCCACGAAAGCGGAAGGTAGAGCGGTCGATCGGCAGTGTGGTCTTAATTCCTACGCCGGTATTATCCGGATCAGGTCGCGGGTTCTGCGTTGCAATCTCAGCCGACTGCCCCATTAAAGGTTAGGCAGACAGCACCCCGTCAAGACGCGAATCTGTTTTAGGTGACACCCCGAATGGGTGCCGTTTGCAAGTGTAGAGCTGTGGCGGATTATTGTCCATAATGGCCCACCAAAGCCCGATCGAAGGCCCCAAGCCGCCGCCCGGCGACCGACACAGGGCCATGCCAGCGTTTGCGAGTAGGACGCGCACGTCTACAGGTATTCAGGAGAAAGAATGAAGAAACGACTGCTTTCCGGACTTATTGGCTTCATGATGGCACAGCCTGCCGTTGCCATTGATCTGATGGAGACCTACGAGAAAGCCCTGTCCTACGACTCCGGGATTGCGGCGGCCGAGGCCAGCTTCGAGGCCCAGCAGGCCGCCAGCGACGTGACTCGCAGCGCCTTGTTGCCGCAAGTCGGCGCGTTCGGTGAAGCCAACCACATCGATGTGGACGGCCCCAATCAGGACAACAGCTACCGGGAGTATGGCTACGGCGTCCAGCTGACTCAGCCCCTGTTCCAGGCCGACGCCTGGTTCGACTACGACGCCAGTAAATTCCAGACCGAATCGGCCCGGGCCGATTACAACCTGGCCCAGCAGCAGTTGATCCTGGACGTCGCCACCGCCTACTTCAATGTGCTGCGTGCCCGGGATACGGTGATCACAACCCGGGCGGCCGAGGCCGCCATTCAACGACAGTATGAACAGGCGCAGGAGCGTTTCGACGTTGGCCTGA
The DNA here is from genome assembly GCA_052031745.1 of Marinobacter sp. GTDB lineage: Bacteria > Pseudomonadota > Gammaproteobacteria > Pseudomonadales > Oleiphilaceae > Marinobacter. The sequence continues at coordinate 7,428 of JBPEXK010000431.1, forward strand.
TCGCCATCACCGAAGTCTATGAAGCCCGGGCCAGTTACGACGACACCCGCAGCCAGCGCATCGTCGCCGAGAATCAGCTCAACGTAGCTCAGGAGCAGGTGGCGCGCCTGACCGGCGAGTTCCCGGAGGACTTGGAGAATCTGCGCCAGAACTTTCCTCTGGGCCGCCCAGACCCCATGGACCCGGCCGCCTGGGAAGCCACGGCTCTGGATCAGAACTGGTCGGTGCAGTCGGCGCTGTACGATCTGAACGTCAGTGAAGCCAACCTGAGATCGGCGAAGGCCGGACACTACCCGACCCTGGACCTGAACGCGTCCTATGGAAAAACCAAAACCGACGGCCTGGAAGATCCCAGCACCTTCCAGATGCAAAGGGACGGCACGACCACTCAGGGCGTAATCGGCTTGACCCTGAACGTGCCGCTGTACACCGGCGGTGGCACCCAGGCCGGCGTGCGCCAGAGCCGCTCGCTGGTCACGGTGGCGGAAGAGT
>JBPEXK010000432.1:0-4328 GCA_052031745.1 Marinobacter sp.
CCAACACCGGGCAGGTGCACTTCCACCCCAATGAAATCCTGCTCCGGCGCCGCTTCCGCCATGTCGGCCAGGGAGCGGCCCATACCGAAGCCGATTTCCAGGTTCAGCATGGCCTCACGACCGAACACTTCCCGGGGATCAATCATGCCGTGTTCCCGGGTTAAACCGTACTTGGGCCAGCTGCGCTCGTAGGCTTTCTTCTGGCCTTCGGTCATTCGGCCCTGGCGAAGCACAAAACTGCGGATGCCCCGGCGCGTGGTCACCGGCGACTCTGAAGCGGCAGGTTTCGGCTCTTGCGGGTCATTCTGATCGGTCATCTGGCATCCTTTACCGCGAGCTGCGGGTTTGATTGAACGAAATTTTCTCGACAGTTTACCAGAGTCCTCCGCGAAGTCAGGAGGACACCAGGGCACGGTTGCCCTGCTGGCGATCCAGCTGTCGGTAGCCCAGGGCTTCCACCAGGTGCCGCTGCTGCAGATCCTCGCTTGCTTCCAGGTCCGCCAGCGTGCGGGCCACCCGCAAAATCCGGTGCAGCGCCCTGGCCGACAGGCCCAACCGTTCCATGGCGCCGGTCAGCAGGCGCTCGCCGTCGGCCTCAAGCCGGCAGGCCGATTCCAGGGCGCGTCCGCTCAAGCCCGAGTTCAGGCTGCCACGGGCCTGTTGGCGTACACGGGCGGCGGCCACCCTGGCCCGCACCTCGGCACTGGATTCGCCGGCGTCGGCCCGGCCCATCAACACGTCGCCACTCTGGACCGGCACCTCCACATGCAGATCGAAGCGGTCCAATAACGGCCCGGACAGCTTCGAGCGATACTTCAGTACCTGCTGCGCCGTGCACTGACACTCAATACTGGGATGCCCGCTGTAGCCACAGGGACAGGGGTTCATGGCCCCCACCACCTGAAATCGGGCCGGGAATCGAACCTGTCGGGCAGCCCGGCTGATGGCGATCTCACCGGTTTCCATGGGTTCCCGCAGCACCTCCAGCACCCGGCGCTCAAACTCCGGTAACTCGTCCAGGAACAGTACGCCGCGATGCGCCAGGGAGATTTCACCGGGCCTGGGACTGCTGCCGCCGCCCACCATGGCCACCGCCGAAGCCGTGTGGTGGGGCGCGCGGTAGGGCGGGCAATGCCAGTGCCGCGTGCCCTGGGCCAGACCAGCCACCGAGTGGACACTCGCCACTTCCATGGCGGCGGCATCGTCCAGGCCGGGCAGGATACCGGGCAACCGACTGGCCAACATGCTCTTGCCGGTGCCCGGTGGGCCAAACAGCAGCAGGTTGTGATTGCCAGCGGCCGCCACCTCCAGCGCCCGCCGCGGTACCGCCTGACCGCGCACGTCCGCCAGGTCCGGCAGCGCCTCCGTAGCCTCGGCCTCGCCCCCGGATTGGGCCAGGGGCACCAGTCGGGCCCGATCCGCCAGGTGCTCCACCACGGTGAGCAGGTGACTGGCCGCCAGCACATCGTCCCGACTGGCCAGCGCGGCCTCCCCGGCGTTGGCCTGGGGCACCAGCAACACCCGGCCAGCATCACGTGCTGCCAGCACCGCCGGCAGCACGCCGGTCAGAGGCCGGAGGGCGCCGTCCAGAGACAGTTCACCGACAAACTCGTGGGGCGACAGGCTCTCGCTTGGGATCTGGCCCGAGGCGGCAAGGATGCCGAGGGCGATGGGCAGATCGAACCGGCCGCCTTCCTTGGGCAAATCGGCAGGGGCAAGATTGATGGTGATTCGTCGGGCGGGGAATTCGAACCCGGCGTTCAACAGGGCGCTGCGCACCCGTTCCCGGCTTTCCCGGACGCCGGTTTCCGGCAGGCCGACAATGGAGAGTGCGGGCAGACCACCGGACAGGTGAACCTCGACTGTGACCGCCGGCGCGGAGACACCCACGCAGGCCCGCGAATGGACAATGGCAAGCATGACAACCTTCCCTGGTTCTGGCAGACAACACCGGCCCAGCGTCCTGCCGGGCCATCATCAGTTATTGCGACTGCAGTTTCTGTTCGAGCTCGGCGACCCGCTGCTCCAGCGCTTCCACTTTTTCCCGGGTTTTCAGCAGCACCGCCTGCTGGGCGTCGAACTCTTCCCGGGTGACCAATTCCAGCCGGGACAGCACCGACATCACGGTGGCCCGGGCCTGGGTTTCAAAATCTTCGCGGGCAGCCCGCGCCATATCCGGAACAAACTGGCCAAACTGGCCCTGCAATTGGGCAAAGAAATCCTGCGGACCTTTCACGCATCACCTCGACTGGTTGAGAAATTCGCCGGTTTTCGCCCAGAGACCGGGCGCTGACCAACCGTCGGGAGTGTATCACACCGCCTCCCCTGCCATACTGTACCCCGTCGACAGTATAATGGCCTGCCCGCCGCCGGTGAGCTTGCTCCAAAACGGCTCATTGCGACGGTCTGCGCTCTATTTTGGTGCACACTTTTGCGCCAATCTGGGACAGCGACAAGCTAGCTTACTGTTATTAAACATTTTTTTTGCGTTGGCACACCCGATGCTAAAGCTCTCGTACGCAATCCGCACAATTGGTGTGCGAGGTGGCAGCATTCCGAACCCAACCGCTGGCCGAGCGGCTGAAGACGTTGGGACGGCTTTACCAAGGAGAAAGCAATGAAACTTGTGACAGCGATCATCAAGCCTTTCAAGTTGGATGATGTCCGTGAGGCACTATCCGAGATTGGCGTGCAAGGCGTAACCGTCACTGAAGTCAAAGGCTTCGGTCGACAGAAGGGCCACACCGAACTCTACCGTGGCGCAGAGTACGTCGTGGACTTCCTGCCCAAGGTTAAGGTGGAAGTAGCCATTGGCGACAACCTGCTTGACCAGGTTATCGAATCCATCACCAAGGCGGCCAACACCGGCAAGATCGGCGACGGCAAGATCTTTGTGACCGAACTGGAGCAAGCCATCCGGATCCGGACTGGCGAAACCGGCGAAGAAGCGGTCTGATCCAGATCCACTAAAAATAGCCAACGCAAAAAAATTTATAACCTGAAAAGCCTCGTGCGGAGGGCTTCAAATGGAAAGCAATCTCTTTCACCTGCAATATGCTATAGATACGTTTTATTTCCTGGTGTGCGGCGCATTAGTAATGTGGATGGCCGCGGGCTTCGCCATGCTGGAAGCTGGCCTGGTGCGCTCCAAGAACACCACCGAAATTCTGACCAAGAACGTGGCACTGTTTGCCATCTCCTGCATCATGTACCTGGTGTGCGGTTACGCCATCATGTACGGCGGTAACATCTTCCTGTCCGGCATCGCCGAGGTAGACACCGCAGCCGTTCTGGGCGACTTCGCTGGCCGTGAAGACGGCTTCGAGGGTGGTTCTATCTACTCTGGCGCCTCCGACTTCTTCTTCCAGGTGGTCTTCGTTGCTACCGCCATGTCCATCGTCTCCGGTGCCGTGGCTGAGCGCATGAAGCTGTGGGCCTTCCTGATCTTCGCGGTGGTGATGACTGGCTTCATCTACCCGATGGAAGGTGCCTGGACCTGGGGCGGTGCCTCTGTGTTCGGCATGTACACCCTGGGCGACCTTGGCTTTAGCGACTTTGCCGGCTCTGGCATCGTACACATGGCTGGTGCGGCTGCGGCCCTGGCCGGTGTCCTGCTGCTGGGTGCCCGTAAAGGCAAGTACGGCGCGAACGGCGAAATCCGCGCCATCCCGGGTGCCAACCTGCCGCTGGCAACCCTGGGTACCTTCATCCTGTGGATGGGCTGGTTCGGCTTCAACGGTGGTTCGGTTCTGAAGCTGGGCGATATCGCCAGCGCCAACTCCGTCGCCATGGTGTTCCTGAACACCAATACCGCCGCCGCTGGTGGTGCTGTTGCGGCCCTGATCACCGCTCGCCTGATGTTCGGCAAGGCCGACCTCACCATGCTGCTGAACGGCGCGCTGGCTGGCCTGGTGGTCATCACTGCTGAGCCGTCCACGCCCAGCGCTCTGACTGCGACCCTGTTCGGCGCCTTCGGTGGTGTCCTGGTGGTGCTGAGCATCGTGACCATGGACAAGCTGCGGATCGACGATCCGGTCGGTGCCATCTCGGTTCACGGTGTGTGTGGTCTGCTGGGTCTGCTGCTGGTGCCGGTCACCAACGGTGGCGCAAGCTTCAGCGGCCAGATCATCGGTGCCATCACCATCTTCGCCTGGGTATTCGTGGCCAGCCTGATCGTCTGGGGCATCCTGAAAGCGGTCATCGGCCTGCGGGTCAGCGAAGAGGACGAGTACGAAGGTGTGGACCTGTCCGAGTGTGGCATGGAAGCCTACCCGGAATTCGTGAGCGCCAAGTAATCACCGGCCTCTCGATAGCAACGAAAAAGGCGC
>JBPEXK010000042.1:0-1678 GCA_052031745.1 Marinobacter sp.
GGTGGTGAAGGCGGCGAGCACCACGGTGGCGAAGGTGGTGAAGGCGGCGAGCACCACGGCGGCGAAGGCGGTGAAGGCGGCGAACACCACGGTGGCGAAGGTGGTGAAGGCGGCGAACACCATGGCGGCGAAGGCGGTGAAGGTGGCGAACACCACGGCGCCAAAGCCGGTGAAGCTTTCTCCTACTTTGCGGCCGGCGGTGAAGGCGGCGAAGGCGGAGAAGGCGGAGAAGGCGGAGAAGGCGGAGAAGGCGGAGAAGGCGGCGAGGCCGGCTACTCAGTTTCCGCTGTTGAATCCGACGGCGCCTACGTGGCCATGCTCCAGATGATGCAGGGCCACATGATGGCCGCACGCGAACTGATCAAAGCCGGTGAAGCGGCGGAAGGTCGTCCGCACCTGACCCACCCCTGGGTTGAGGTCTACCCCATGATCAAGAAGGGTCTGGCCCATCGCGATCAGGCAGCGCTGGGCGCCAAGCTCGAGGAGCTGGCGGAAAAGGCCGGTCAGACCGAAAGCTGGGCCGACATCAACGAACAGTTCCAGGCCGCCTGGATCGGCATCGAGAAAGCGGTGCTGAACGTGGGTGAGGACAGCCTGAGCGGTGCCACCGTGTCCAAGGTGATTCTGTCCCTCACCAAGCAGGCAGTGCTGGAGTACGACGAAGCCCTGGAAGAGGGCCAGTTTGTGGCGGTGCACGAGTACCAGGACGGCCGAGGCTTCGTCCGTGCCGCCCGTGACTACCTCGAGGGCCACCAGAACCTGCTGAAGCGGGAAAACAAGGAGGCCTGGCGCGTGGCCAGTGAAGCCTTGAGCGACCTGCAGAAAGCCTGGCCAACGGCGGTGCCACCGGCCCAGCCGGTAGTGCCGGTGCCAAACCTGTACGCAGCCCAGGCACGCCTGGAGCTGGCGCTGGCTCCCTACCTGTACTAACCGGCAGTGACACCGGGGCCGAGCTGGCCCCGGTTTTCTCTTCTTTACATACCTCTGATGCCCGGTGAGTCGGCCTCCACGATCAGTGGTTGTAGGCCGAAAACACCTTGGTCTGTCCGTTCTCGTTGAACAGCAGCACCTTGTAGTGGTCTTTACGATCACCCAACTCCATACCCGGCGATCCCACCGGCATACCGGGCACGCTCAGTCCCCGCACCTGTGGTGCCTCGGCCAGTAGGCGTTCTATATCCCGCGCCGGCACGTGGCCCTCGATCACGTAGTCACCGATAAAGGCGGTGTGGCAGCTGGACAGTGAGGGCGTCAGGCCCGCTTTCTCCTTGATCGGGTCCAGGTTGTCCGTTTCCGTTACCTCTACTTCGAAGCCATTCTCCTCCAGATGCTTGACCCAGTCGGTGCAGCAGCCGCAGTAAGGGGACTTGTAGACGTGGATGCTCTGGGCGGCACCACCGGCCATTAGCGGCGTGCTGAAACCGAGGGCTGCCGTGAGTGCCATGCCAAGGACCTGTTTTTTCATGGGGAATCCTCGTACTAAGAAATCAGTGATGGGAAGACTGGTCGTTGTGTTCGGTGCCGGAGGTCGGGGCCAGCCAAAACCACCAGACGATCGCGGCCATCAGTGCTAATCCTCCGGCGTTGACCAATAAATCGCTCATCGGTTCCGTGCCTCCTGATTGAATTGGTTGGTCGACGCCGATTCCCGATCCGAGCTTGGGCCGGTCTTGAACAG
>JBPEXK010000433.1:0-1538 GCA_052031745.1 Marinobacter sp.
ACCAGATGGGTGTCCGGGATGCGGGCGTGGATGGCCTTGATCTGGTCGATGGCCAGGATGTCACCGGTGGGCGGACGGGTGAACTTGTAGGCGCCGTGGCTGGTGCCGATGGCGATGGCCAGGGCGTCCACGTGGGTCTTCTTGACGAAGTCCGCGGCTTCTTCCGGATCGGTCAGCATCTGGCTGTGGTCCAGGGTGCCTTCGGCGCCGATGCCGTCTTCTTCACCGGCCTGGCCGGTTTCCAGGGAGCCCAGGCACCCCAGCTCGCCTTCTACAGAAACGCCACAGGCGTGAGCCATCTCTACGGTGCGACGGGTGACGTCGACATTGTACTCGTAGTCGGTCGGGGTCTTGCCGTCTTCACCCAGGGAGCCGTCCATCATCACGGAGCTGAAACCCAGCTGGATGGAGCGCTGGCACACAGCCGGGCTGGTGCCGTGATCCTGGTGCATGGCAACCGGGATGTGCGGGAATTCTTCAATGGCCGCGAGGATCAGGTGGCGCAGGAACGGGGCACCGGCGTATTTGCGGGCACCGGCGGAGGCCTGAACGATAACCGGGGAATCGGTCTTGTCAGCCGCTTCCATGATGGCGCGCATCTGCTCGAGGTTGTTGACGTTAAAGGCTGGCACACCGTAACCACGCTCGGCGGCGTGGTCCAGCATTTGCCGCAACGAAATCAGGGCCATGGGTTGTCTCCTTGCTTGGATTTACAGGTTTAGAAACTGGTTGTTGCAGACTTGGGAGTCTGCTGCGGACGGCAGGGTAAGTAGCTCGCGGAACCGCTACGAGCACGTCCTTGTGCGCTTCTCTCCGGCCTTCCCTGGCCTCCGAGATTCCGCGAGCTACTTACCCCACCATCCTTGCGATTCTTGCTTGTTTTGGCTGTGCCTATTTTACTCGGCGCCGCGCTCTTCCAGTACAGCGACTGCCGGAAGGGTTTTGCCTTCTACGAACTCCAGGAAGGCACCGCCGCCGGTGGAAATGTACGAAATCTTGTCAGCTACGCCGTATTTGTCAACGGCCGCCACGGTGTCGCCGCCGCCGGCCAGGGAGAAGGCGTCGCTGTGGGCGATGGCGTTGGCCAGAGCCTTGGTGCCGTCACCGAACTGGTCGAATTCGAACACGCCGACCGGGCCGTTCCAGAGGATGGTTTTGGCGTCTTTCAATACCTTGGCGAAGCGACCGGCGGTGACCGGGCCGACATCGAGGATCATGTCGTCTTCGGTGACGTCTTCGATGTTCTTGGTGGTGGCCTCGGCGGTTTCAGCGAACTCGCTGGCAACCACAACGTCCACCGGCAGCGGGATCTCAACGCGGGAGGCGATGTCCTTGGCGGTGTCGATCAGGTCGTGCTCGCACAGGGATTTGCCCACCGGGTTACCGGCTGCAGCCAGGAAGGTGTTGGCGATGCCGCCACCGACGATGATCTGGTCGCACACTTTTTCCAGGGCGTTGAGCACGTCCAGTTTGGTGGAGACTTTGGAGCCACCGACGATGGCAACTACCGGCTTGGCCGGGTTATCCAGGGCCTTTTC
>JBPEXK010000434.1:0-1654 GCA_052031745.1 Marinobacter sp.
GCAGACCTTCGTGCCCGCGGCGAGAAATTTTAAGGAGCCGCATCATGCGCGAGAAAATCAAGCTGGTATCTTCAGCAGGCACTGGTCACTTCTACACGACCAAAAAGAACAAGCGTAACACTCCGGAAAAGATCGAGATCAAAAAGTACGATCCGGTCGTCCGCAAGCACGTTGCGTACAAGGAAGCCAAGATCAAGTAAGTTTTGATCCGGCATCCAAAAAACCCGGCCAAGCGCCGGGTTTTTTATTGCCTGCAATAAACCGCCTGAACCCAAACCTCAGAACGCCTCCAGATACCCCTTCGGCAGGGCCACGTCCATGGCGATCGGCAAATGATCCGAGACCGGGTAACTCACCACCTCCGACCGGCGAATCTCCAGCGATGGGCTCACCAGAATGTGATCCAGGGCCTTTTCCGGTCGCCAGCTCGGGAAGCTGTGGGCCGATCCTGGCAACGGAATAAGGTCAGTCTCCTTGAGCGGCGTCTGGGTCAGCAACTCTTCGGCGTGATTATTCATATCCCCCATCAATACCACGTGCTGGTAGTCGGCGATCAGCTCGCGAATGTACCCAAGCTGACGCTGCTGGGCCGCCTTGCTCAGGGACAGATGCATTAATACCAGCACCAGCGGATCGTCCTCGGCGCCATAACGGGCAATGATCGCGCCCCGTCCGGGAATCAGTCCGGGCAGCTTATGCTCGGTGACATCCAGGGGCCGAAACCGGCTCAGCAGGCCGTTGCTGTGCTGGGCAATTTGCCCAAGGTTTCGATTCAGCTGTTGATACCAGTAGGGAATACCAGCCGCCTCGGCCAGGTACTGGACCTGGTTGATATAGCCGCTGCGCAGGCTGCCGCCGTCGCACTCCTGCAGCGCCACCACGTCGTAATTGCCGATCAGGTGCGCGATGCGGTCCAGGGTCTGGATGCGGTTACGGTGCGGAAGGATGTGCTGCCAGCTACGGGTCAGGTAGTGGCGGTAAGAGGAGGTGTTGATACCGACCTGAATATTGAAGGTCAGCAGACGGATGTGCCGGTGGGGTTCGAACTCCGGCACGTGGTCAAAACCGGAGCAGTTGCTGCGGGGCGTCTCGGCCGACTTCATCAACCCGTTCAACTGCTTGCGGATTCGTTTGTACATGGCGCCTGCCCCACTCTGCATCCAGGGCACCCGCCACCTGTGGGCGACGGGCGCTTTCTCACTCGGCTGTACTACTCGGCTCCGTTGTCGCGCTCCTTGGCCACCAGGAAATCGACAACGTCCAGCGTCGCCTCATGACTGCCGGCCATGGACGCGCTGACCTTGTACTTGCCATTTACCAGCATAGTCGGAACCCCGGTGATGCGCGCTCCGCGAATTTTCGATTGCGCCTGCTGCATCCGGGCGTTCACACCAAAGCTCTGGTAATTCTTCAAAAACGCCTCTGCGTCCACGCCGTAGCCGGCCACAAAGTCAGCCAGGGCCTCCGGCGTATTCAGCGGACGCCGCTCGCCGGCGAGGGCGTCAAACAGGGCATCGTGTACCTTGTGCAGCTCGCCCATGGCATCCAGGGCGTAGTAAGCCCGGGCGTGCGGCTCCCAGGAGCGCCCCAGGGCGGCCGGCAGCATCTCAAATTCGACGTCTTCGGCCAGGTCCTGTTCCCAGGCTTCCACCAC
>JBPEXK010000435.1:0-5807 GCA_052031745.1 Marinobacter sp.
CGGCAAAGGCGTACTGGGAAAACACCACTTCGGAATCACGATCGGCGAAACAGCGGGCAATGACCTCCAGAACGTCGTTCGAGCCATTGCCGAGGGTAATCTGGTCCATGGTGACACCCAGCCGGGCCGCCAACGTCTGCTTCAGGGCGTAGCCATTGCCATCGGGGTACAGGCACAGTTCCGAGAGCGCGGCTTGCGCCGCCTGCAACGCCACCTGGCTCGGGCCCAGCGGGTTTTCATTGCTGGCCAGCTTCACGATGTCGGCGGGGTTCAGCCCCAGCTCCCGAGCCAGCTCGTCAATCGGCTTGCCCGGTTGATAGGGAGACAGTGCCTGCACGCCGGTTACTGCCAGACTCTGGTAATCAACTGCCATCGCTATCACTTACCCCGTTAATTCGTTACTGCCTGTCTGATCTCTTGCTTTCCCGCCAGGGCTTTCCGCTCAAAGCACCCCGATCGGGTAGGAGCCCAATCGCTTCAGCTCCACTGCCTCATCGTCCACCTGGGCCAGCAGCTTGCTGACCTGCTCGTCTTCCATGTGTCCCTCAAAGTCGATGTAGAACACGTAGGCCCAGGTGCCGCTGGGCGACGGCCGGGTCTCGATCCGGGTCAGACTGATGCCATGCTGATGGAAAGGCTCGAGCAGCTGGTAAAGCGCACCCGGCTTGTTGCGCATGGACACCAGAATGGAGGATTTGTCGTTGCCGCTGGCTGGCACCTCTTCCCGACCGATGATCAGGAAGCGGGTGGTGTTATCCGGCCGGTCTTCAATGCTGTTGGCCAGCTTTTTCAGGCCGTACAGCTCCGCCGCCATGTCCCCGGCGATGGCCGCCGCCCCCGGCTCTTCGGCCGCCCGGCGCGCTGCCTCGGCGTTGCTGGACACAGTGATGCGCTCAATGCCGTAGCGGTGGGTATCCAGCCACTGCCGACACTGGGCGAACGACTGCTGGTGCGAGTAGATCCGGGTAATTTCCTGATCCTCGTTCTTGGCCGACACCAGCAAATGATGGTGAATGCGCAGCTGCACCTCGCCACAGATTTTCAGCGGCGACGACATGAACATGTCGAGGGTGTGGTTGATCATGCCTTCGGTGGAATTCTCTACCGGCACCACGCCGTAATGGGCGGCGCCAGACTCGACTTCCCGGAACACCGCGTCGATGGCCGGCAGCGGCACGCTCACCACGGAATGACCAAAATGCTTCAGCGCGGCCGCCTGGGTGAAGGTGCCAACCGGTCCCAGGAAAGCGATATGCATGGGCTTTTCCAGCGCCAGGCAGGCGGACATGATCTCCCGGAACAGCCGCGCCATCTCCTCTCCTGACAGCGGGCCAGGGTTTTGCTCCTTGATCCGGCGCAACACCTGGGCCTCGCGCTCGGGACGGTAGAAAAACACGTCCTGCTCGGGATTGGAGTCCATCTTCACGTGCGCGACTTCCTGGGCGCAGCGAGCGCGGGCGCTGATCAGGTCCATGATCTGCTGATCGAGGCTGTCGATCTCGTCCCGGAGCTCGGCCAGGCGTACCTGCTCATTACTCATGATCAACCACGCTCCTTGGCGAATTCCGCCATGTATTGCACCAGCGCGTCGATGCCAGCTTCCGGCATGGCGTTGTAGATGCTGGCGCGCATGCCGCCCACCGACCGGTGGCCCTTGAGGTTGAGCAGGCCACGGGCATCGGCACCGCGCAGGAAGTCCGCGTTCAGGGCGTCGTCCGCAAGGGTGAACGGCACATTCATCCAGGACCGGAAGCGGCGCTCAATCGGGTTCGCGTAGAAATCGCTGGCATCGATAAAGTCGTAGAGCTTCTTCGCCTTACGGGCGTTGATCTGGCCCATCGCCTCGACCCCACCCTGGGCCTTCAGCCACTGGAACACCAGCCCGGCCAGGTACCAGGAATAGGTGGCGGGGGTGTTGTACATGGAATCGTTATCGGCCATGACCTGATAATTCATCATGGTCGGCGTTTCCTTCCGGGCCTTGCCCAGCAGGTCCTTGCGGACGATGACCACCACCAAGCCGGAAGGCCCGATGTTTTTCTGGGCGCCGGCGTAGATCAGACCAAACTTGGAGAAATCCATAGGACGAGACAGCATGGTGGAAGACATGTCCGCCACCAGAGGCACGGAACCCGTGTCGGGGATGAAATCGAATTCCAGCCCGCCGATGGTCTCGTTCGGGGTGTAATGCAGGTAAGCGGCGTCGGCGCTGGTGTTCCAGCTGGCAACGTCCGGGATGGCGGTGAAACCATTATCCTCGGCAGTGGCCGCCACGTTCACCTGGCCGTAGCGCTTGGCTTCGGCAATGGCCTTCTTGGACCAGATGCCGGTGTTGACGTAGTCCGCGGTGCCGCCCTCACCCAGAAGGTTCAGGGGGATGGTCGCAAATTGACTGGAGGCGCCACCCTGCATGAACAATACGGCGTAGTCGTCTGATATTCCTGCCAATTCACGAAGGTCTTTCTCGGCAGTCTCAGCAATCTGTACAAACTCGTCGCTGCGATGGCTCATCTCCATCACGGACATGCCGGTGCCGCGCCAATCCAGCATTTCCTCGCGTGCCTGCTGCAGCACGGGTTCCGGCAAGGTTGCCGGGCCTGCACAAAAATTATACGCCCTGCTCATGTTCCCTAATCTCTCAAGTCCTACTAAATCTTTTTGATGGCAGTGCCGGCTTATTCCTCGCCGGCACCGTCTTCGGCTGCGTCGTTGTCTGCCGCGTCGCCTTCCGAGCGGCTTGCCGCCGGAGCGTCGTCACCCGCGCCGGGCAGATCGTCGCCATCCAGATCTTCGTCGTCGGTCTCGGCGATCCGCTCGACGCCGACCAGGCGCTCGTCTTCCTGACTCAGCTTGATCAGACGCACACCCTGGGTATTCCGGCTCAGCACCGACACCTCGTCGGTGCGGGTCCGAACCAGCGTGCCCTTGTCAGAGATCAGCATCATCTCGTCGCCGTTGAACAGTTGCAGCGCGGTAACCAGGTTGCCGTTCCGCTCCGAGCATTGCATGGCGATAACGCCCTGACTGCCCCGGCTGTAGGTCGGGAACTCATCAATCGCGGTGCGCTTGCCATAGCCGTTCTCACTGGCAGTCAGAATCACGCCGTCTTCCTGCGGGATGATCAGGGACACCACGTTGTGGCCTTCCGGCATCTTGATGCCACGGACACCACGGGCGGTCCGGCTCATCGGCCGCACCGCTTCTTCGTTGAAGCGCACCGCCTTGCCGGCGCTGGAGAACAGCATCACTTCGGCATCGCCCTTGGTGATGGCGGCGCCGATCAGGGTGTCGCCCTCATCCAGGGACAGCGCGATCAGGCCGCTGCTGCGCGGACGGGAGAAGTTCGGCAGCGGGGTCTTCTTGACCACACCGGCGGAGGTGGCCATGAGCACAAACTGGTCTTCCGGGTAGTCGCGCACCGGCAGGAAGGTGGTGATGCGCTCACCCTCGTCCAGCGGCAGGATGTTGACCATCGGGCGACCACGGGAGGCACGGCTTGCCCGGGGAATCTCGAACACCCGCAGCCAGTAGACCTTGCCGCGGTTGGAGAAGCACAGGATGGTGTCGTGGGAGTTGGCGACCAGCAGCTTTTCAACAAAATCCTCGTCCTTCATGGACGTGGCCGCCTTGCCCCGGCCACCACGGCGCTGGGCCTGGTAATCCTCGACCGCCTGGGTCTTGGCGTAACCGCTGTGGGAAATGGTGACCACCAGGTCTTCTTCGTCGATCAGATCGGCGATAGTCAGGTCACGACGGGAGCTGGTGATCTCGGTCAGGCGCTCGTCGCCATAGTCGTTGACGATTTCCTGCAGTTCCTCGCGGATGACCTGCAGCAGACGCTCCGGGTCGCCCAGAATGTCCAGCAGGTCGGCGATTTTCTCCAGGATTTCCTTGTACTCGTTCTGCAGCTTCTCGGTCTCCAGACCGGTCAGGCGGTGCAGACGCAGGTCCAGGATCGCCTGGGCCTGTTCGGGGGACAGGTGGTACAGGCCGTCGCGCACGCCGTAGATTTCTGGCAGATCGTCCGGGCGGCAGGCGTCTTCGCCGGCGCGCTCCAGCATGGCCATGACGTCACCGGGCGCCCAGCCCTTGTCCATCAGCTTTTCCTTGGCTTCGGCCGCGGACGGCGAGGCCTTGATCAGCTCGATGATTTCGTCGATGTTGGCCAGGGCAACGGTGAGGCCTTCGAGAATGTGGCCCCGCTCGCGGGCTTTACGCAGCTCGTAGATGGTCCGGCGGGTCACCACTTCACGGCGGTGACGGATGAACGCATCCAGCATCTCTTTCAGGTTCAGCGTCTTCGGCTCGCCGTTGATCAGGGCGACCATGTTGATGCCGAACACGGTTTCCAGCTGGGTCTGGGCAAACAGGTTGTTGATGATCACGTCCGGGTTTTCCCCGCGACGCAGTTCGATCACCACCCGGATGCCTTCCTTGTTGGACTCATCCCGCAGCTCGGAGATGCCCTCAACCCGCTTCTCCTTGACCAGCTCGGCGATCTTCTCGATCAGGCGCGCCTTGTTGAGCTGGTACGGCAGCTCGGTAATGATGATGGCGTCGCGGTTGGTCTTCTTGTCGTGCTCGATCTCGTGGCGGGCGCGAATGTAAATGCGACCACGGCCGGTGCGGTAGGCCTCCACAATGCCGGCACGGCCGTTGATGATGCCCTGGGTCGGGAAGTCCGGGCCCGGGATGAATTCCATCAGCTCGTCGACGGTCAGGTCCGGGTTGTTGATCAGCTCCAGGCAACCGTTGACCACTTCGGTCAGATTGTGGGGCGGGATGTTGGTGGCCATGCCCACCGCGATACCGGAGGAGCCGTTCACCAGCAGGTTGGGAACCCGGGTCGGCAGCACGTCGGGGATGCGCTCGGTGCCGTCGTAGTTGTCGACGTAATCGACGGTTTCCTTGTCCAGATCCGCCAGCAGGGAGTGCGCGATCTTCTCCATGCGGATTTCGGTGTAACGCATGGCGGCGGCGTTATCGCCGTCGATGGAACCGAAGTTACCCTGGCCATCCACCAGCGGGTACCGCAGCGAGAACGGCTGAGCCATACGAACGATGGTGTCGTAAACCGCGGAGTCGCCGTGCGGGTGGTATTTACCAATCACGTCACCGACCACACGGGCCGACTTCTTGTAGGCCTTGTTCCAGTCGTTGTTCAGCTCGGACATGGCGAACAGAACGCGGCGATGCACCGGCTTGAGGCCGTCGCGCACGTCCGGCAGTGCACGGCCGACGATAACGCTCATGGCGTAATCGAGGTAGGACTGCTTGAGCTCGTCTTCAATATTTACCGGCAGGATCTCTTTGGCTAACTCACCCATCGAGAAAGGTTCCTTTGCGTTATCTGGAAGTCGTGTCGGGGCCGTTTCCGGGCCCACTAGTTATTCTTCAATAAACGGCCAAGTCTACCACAGTCGCACCCTCACCGGGGCAACTGTGAGAAGGCCTTAATCAAACACCACAGTCTTGTTTTCGTAGGTGATCACCTGGTCTTCGATGTGGGAGCGCAGGCCCCGGGCCAGCACGTTTTTCTCCACGTCTTTACCCAGTCGCACCATGTCGTCGATGGAGTCGCTGTGGGAAATGCGAATCACGTCCTGCTCGATGATCGGGCCCTCGTCCAGGTCCTCAGTCACGTAGTGGCAGGTGGCACCGATCAGCTTCACACCCCGGCTGTAGGCCTGGTGGTAAGGCCGGGCGCCGGCGAACGACGGCAGGAAGCTGTGGTGAATATTGATCACCTTGCCGGCGTACTTGCGGCACAGCTCCGCCGGCAGGATCTGCATGTAGCGGGCCAGCAC
>JBPEXK010000436.1:0-3492 GCA_052031745.1 Marinobacter sp.
CCGAGCAGGTCGGCGTACAGGTTGGGCGACACGCGTTTCATGACCCAAAACAGCTTGGCGTCGATCTGGGGCGTGGTGTAGAGCTCGCCCTTGTCCAGACGGTTCAGGGTCAGCTTCGCCACGGAGTCGCTGGTGGTCAGGGCGTAATTCATCAAGGCGTGGTCCGCCAGCTTCGAATAGCGGGCCGGAATGCGGCCATCCTTGATGATGTTGGTGGGTACCAGGGTCGGGCACAGCACATTGATTTTGATGTTGTCGCGCTTGAGTTCCGCGTACAGAGTCTCGGACAGGGCCCGCACCCCGGCCTTGGTCACGTTGTAGGCACTCA
Source organism: Marinobacter sp. (assembly GCA_052031745.1). Lineage (GTDB taxonomy): Bacteria > Pseudomonadota > Gammaproteobacteria > Pseudomonadales > Oleiphilaceae > Marinobacter. Next base: position 329 of record JBPEXK010000436.1, read on the forward strand.
TCTCCGGCGCCGCGGTATAGGACGCGGCAGATGCCACGTTGATGATGGCGCCCTGGCCCTGCTTCTTGAAACGGGGCGCGAAGTAATGGCAGCCGTGGACCACCCCCCACAGGTTCACATCCATCGCCCACTTCCAGTCCTGCAGGCTCAGCTCGTCAAACCGGCCACCAATACCGACACCGGCGTTGTTGATCAGCAAGGTGACCGGATGGCCGAGCAGCTTCTCGGACTGCTCGGCCAGTTTCTTCACCTGGGCCGCCTTGCCGACATCACAGGCCATCGCGTGGGCCTCCCCGCCCGCCTGTTCGATCAGCGCCACGGTTTCCTCGGCACTGTCCAGGTTCAAATCGGCACAGACCACCGCGGTGTTGCGCCTGGCCAACTCCAGGGCAAAACTGCGGCCGATACCACTGCCGGCACCGGTCACCACGGCGTAGCCGTCGTAGCTCGGCTTACGGGAACGAAACTTCAGAATATTCAACATGGCTTTCAGCCCTTCAGGTCACATGGGATTCGTTCAGGCACGCAGGCCCGGTACGAACTCTCGGGTCAGGTAGGGCGTCAGTAGCCCGGTGTCGGGATGCAACAGCTTCTCTTTGTAGTACTCGAGGTAGGCACTGGTGTCGTGATCGTTGGGGTGAAAATCCCGGCGGGCGTAATCCAGAATGTGGCCGATGGTGCTGCCATACACGCCTTCTTTCGGTCCGGCGATCAAGGCCAGGCTGCGCTTCACGTCTTTCCAGTAGGCCAGACTCAGCAGGTTCGAAGGCTTGCGGATAACCGGGATCAGTGAACCGCCCAGGGGCACCAGGAACAGGATGGTGAACGCCGCCAGGGCGAAGCCCCGCATACGCAGGGCGTAATCGCCGGACAACTCCTGGAACACGTCGTAGGCGATGTCCTTGTGCTCGGACTCTTCCAGCATGTGCCACATCCACAGCGCACGCTGTTTCTCATCATCGGAGGCGTAAAACACCGCTTCATTCTTCATCATGTATTCCGCCAGCACCGCGGTGAAGTGCTCGATACCCGCCATCAACGACAGCTGCATGCGATCCGACAGTTTCTTGAAGCCGTGTTCGAACACCTTGTCCGCCAGCAGGCGGTAGAAGGTCACCGGGAACCGGTGCTCGGCCAGCACATCGTTGAACTCGTTGTGCATCTTGGAGTGGATGGCCTCCTGACCGATCAGGGCGGTCACCAGGCGCTTGAGTTCCGGATCTTTCACGAATTGCCGGTGATGGCGCGCGGTATCGATCACCAGGTCTTCGCCGAAGGTCAAAAAAATCGACAAGGCCTCAAAATAGGCGGATGCCAATTCGGTGTTCCGGTAAAAGGTATCGTCCAGTTCCCTGGCGTCGAACTGGAAATCCATATGGCGGATGGGCACCTCGGATCGCCTCCGGGTGCTTTCTGGGGCATGCTGGGAAGTCGTTGCTGTCGTCATTGGAGCCACCTGTCCATTGCTGCGTTCGCTTATGGACAGGAGCATATCGAGGTTTTCCGGCCTTGCCTCTGGCCCAACCCCCAATCGGCCTCGGATGGCAAACCTTAGACCTTAAAAGGCAAGATTTGGGCAGGTTTCGAAAGGCCGACCGGCTCGGGCCTGGCTGAGACCGGGATCGGCTACTCCCACGCCGGAAACGGATCGTTCAGTGTTTTCCAAAACGACTTACCCGCCAACACCTGTTCCTCGTCCAGCAGGCATGCGTCCAGCTTCCGGGTAATGTTGGCCTGATCCAGGTTCTGGCCAATAAACACCAATTCCTGGCGCATGTCACCGAACGGCTCCTCCCAGCTATCCATAATGGCTTGCCGATATTCCACGTCCTGGGGCCAGTTCTTTTCCGGCACGGCTTTCCAGAACATGCCAGCGAAGCCGTGCCGGGCAATGCCGCCGGCCTGACTCCAGTTGCCCGCGAACTCGGGTCGGGTGGCCAACCAGAAGAAGCCTTTGGAGCGAATGAGTTTGCCCGAGGACACACCCTGGTGCAGGAAGTCGTAGAACTTGGCCGGGTGAAACGGGCGGCGGGCGCGGTAGACGAAACTGGAAATGCCATACTCTTCGGTTTCCGGGATGTGTTCGCCGCGCATTTCCTTAAGCCAACCCGGGGCCTGTTGGGCGCGCTCAAAACTGAAACGGCCCGTTTCCAAAACCTTGTCCAGTGGCACTGCGCCCTGCGCGATGGAGAGGATCTCAGCCTCGGTATTCAGGCTTCGGAGTACGCCTTTCAGCCGTTCCAGCTCGCCCGGGGCGGCCAGGTCGGTTTTGCTGATCAGCAGGATGTCACTGAACTCGATCTGGTCCACCAGCAGATCTGCCACGCTGCGCTCATCTTCCTCCCCCAGACTCTCTCCGGTGTCCTGGAGCGACCGCGCTTCGTCGTAATCCTTGAGGAAATTCACCGCGTCGACCACCGTGACCATGGTGTCCAAACGGGCAATATCCGACAGGCTGATGCCGTCTTCATCCGCGAAGGTGAAGGTCTCGGCCACCGGCAGCGGCTCCGAGATCCCGGTGGATTCGATGACCAGGCAATCGAAGCGTCCCTCGGCCGCGAGTTTGCGCACCTCCACCAGCAAATCTTCCCGCAAGGTGCAGCAGATACAGCCATTGCTCATCTCAACCAGCTTTTCTTCCGACCGATTCAGCGTGACCTCCTGCTGCACCTGGGCGGCATCGATGTTGACCTCGCTCATGTCGTTGACGATCACCGCGACCCGTTTGCCGTCGCGATTGTTCAGAATGTGGTTGAGGACCGTGGTTTTGCCGGCGCCCAGAAACCCCGACAACACCGTGACCGGTAGGCGTTTTACCTGTTCATTCATTGCTGTACTCCCTGTTCCGTTCAATCTCTGCGACCGGCGGTCGCTTTACAATTGTTATGTTATAACATATCTTCAAGCGCCACAGCATCGTACCGCTGTCAGCTACTGATGGCCATAAGGAGTTTTCAGCCATGTCTGGAGCAACAACCTCCCTGCCCCTGCCGATCGCGATCAACGGCAGCAAGGCGGAATGCCTGACGGAGATCTTCAGGGAAGAGGTGAATCTGGTGATCTGGGAGCGCGCACTGACCCGAGACTGCACCCGCTTCGCCCAGGGTTTCGCCCGGGAAGCCGGCACCTTTGAGCGTTTCATCGGCCTGGAAGCGCGAGACACC
>JBPEXK010000437.1:0-11402 GCA_052031745.1 Marinobacter sp.
CGGGCCCGGGCCAGCGCCTGGTGCTCCCAGGTCCAGGCTTCTTGCCGCTGGTACTTCTCGAACGCCTGCAGGGTACTGACCAGCAACCCGGAGTTGCCGGAAGGCCGCAGGCGCATATCCACTTCATAGAGCAAACCGGACGGGGTCTGGGTATTGAGGATGTGCACAATGCGCTGACCCAGGCGGGTGAAGAACACCGCGTTATCGATCGGTTTGGCACCGTCGGTGGCCAGCTCCGGATCCGCGTCGTGCACAAACACCAGATCGAGATCCGAGGTGTAGCCCAGCTCGATACCGCCCAGCTTGCCATATCCAATGATGGCGAAATCCGACTCACACACCGACCCGTCCGCCCGACGCGGGTAGCCGTGACGGCTCACCAGATTGGCAAAGGCCACATCCACCACATGCTCCAGCACCACTTCCGCCAGCCAGGTCAGGTAATCGCTCACTTTCATCAACGGCAGCGTGCCTTTCAGCTCGGATGCTGCCAACCGCAGCAGGTGAGCCTTCTTGAAATGGCGCAGTGATTCCATCTGCTCTTCGAGATCCTCGAATGGAATGCGCAGCATCTGCTGGCGAAGATCGTCCTGAATTTCCGCCTTGGCCGGCGGATGATACAGGCTCTCGGCATTCAGCAGCTCGTCCAACAGAAGCGGCGTTTCCGCCAACTGCCTGGCAATCCAGGGGCTGTCACTGCAAAGAAAGACCAGTTGCGCTCGGGCGCCCGGATTTTCCAGCAGCAGCACCATATAAGCGGTACGACGCAGGATCGCTTCAACCAGCTGCAGCACCCTGGAAAGGGTTTCCGATGGGTTATCCACCTGGGTCAGCGCCTCGAGCAGTACCGGCATGAACTGATTCAGCCGCCTGCGCCCTTGGGTCTGGAGGGTTTGAACCGTCCGATTCTCACGCAAGTCCTTCAACAAGGCATAACTTGCCTCGGCGTCCTCGTAGCCATGCTCGTCGAGCCAGCGGATGGATGCGGCTTGATCCAACTCCGCCAGCCAGAGTTCCTGCCAATCCTCTTCCAGGGCCTCCTCCCCCTCATCGTCGTCGTCCGTGGCGATGATATTGGCGAAGTGAGTGGCCACCCGCTGGCGATGCCCTTGCAGTTCAGCTTCACAGGCCGCCCAGTCTTCGAATCCCATGATAAGCGCAATGCGCGCCCTGCTCAGCGCGTCGTCTGGCAGCAGTTGAGTCTGCTTGTCTTCCATACCCTGCAGCGCATGCTCGAGGTTGCGCAGGAACACATAGGCCTCGCGCAGTTCATTAACCACCTGCGGCGGCAGCAGTTCGAGGGCCTCGAGTTCCGTCAGGATCACCTGCAATTCACGCTGTTGCAGCTCGCGATCCCGGCCGCCGCGGATCAGCTGAAACGCCTGGACCACGAACTCGATCTCCCGGATGCCGCCACTGCCAAGCTTGATGTTGTTCTCAAGGCCTTTACGGCGAACCTCGCGACCGATCATCGCCTTCATGCTGCGCAAGGATTCGAAGGCACTGAAGTCGATGTATTTGCGGTATACGAAAGGCCGCAACGTCTCCATCAATACCTTGCCGGCAGCCTGGTCTCCGGCAACCACTCGGGCCTTGACCATGGCGTAACGCTCCCAGTCACGGCCCTGATCCTGGTAGTAGGCTTCGAGCGCCGCAAAACTGAGGGCGAGTGCACCGCTCTGACCGTAAGGCCTCAGGCGCATATCCACCCGGAACACGAAACCATCGGCGGTTATCTGGTCCAGTGCTTGTATCAACCGCTGGCCGAGCCGGATAAAAAAAGTCTGATTGTCGATGGAGCGACGACCGCCGCGCGTCTCGCCCTTGTCCGGAAAGGCAAAAATCAGGTCGATATCGGAGGATACGTTCAGCTCTCGGCCGCCGAGCTTACCCATCCCCAGCACCACCATCTTCTGGGGCGCCTCTTCCCCGGTGGTCGGGTCTTCACCCCAGGGGGTTCCGGATTGCTCGCACGCCTCCTGATAGAGCCAGTCCAGCGCACCCTCAATGCAGGTATCGGCGAAGGCGCTGGTGGCGGCCACGGTCTCGGCTAAATCGGCCCAGCGCAGGTTATCCCGCCAGATGATCCGGAACTGGGCTTCACGGCGAAACCGGCGCAGGGCCGAATGCAGGGAGGGCTCATCGGTAACGTCTTGCAGGTAGTCCTGCCAGCGCTGACCGAGGAATTCCGGCGTGGTCGGTTCGGTCAGCGGGCGCGCCGCGACCATGGCCCGGGCATGCTCATGGTGACGCTGCAGTACCTGGCGAAGAAACAGGCTGCGCGCCAGGGCGCCGGCGGCGACTTCCTCGGCCTTCTCCAGCGAGGCCGCCAGCCAATCGGGCACTCCTTCCGGAAACACCGAAGACCAGCACGCCGCGACATCGTCGGCTAAGGGTGTCGGGAGGTGGCTCCACGGCTCAGACATAACGCAAACCCCTGTCTCTCTGTTATATTTCCGGTACTGTATAACGAACTCACCCCCGACTGAACAGGCCGCATTACCGGATGATGAGAAACCGCCGTCCGCTGAACCCGGAACACCAGCAGACACACCTGCCCATGGGTGGCCTGATCCGGAAGCGCATGAAGCGCCTGTTCCTGATTCTCGCCGGCCTGCTGACTTTCCAGGTAATGGTCATCTGGATCGCGGAAGACCTGACCCTGTTCGAATCCGTCTGGATAACCATGACCACAGTCTCCACCGTTGGCTACGGGGATTTCGCTCCGAAGACAACGATTGGCCGGCTGAGCACCATTGCGATCATGTTCGTGGGCGCCATCACCCTGCTCACCCTGATCGTCAGTGACTTCATCGAGTACCGTTTCTATCGTCGCGAACGCATCCTTACCGGAAGGTGGAGATACAAAATGAACGAGCACATCGTGATCATCAATACACCTCGCAACGGGGGCGAGCAATACTTCATGCGGTTTGCGTCGCAGGTGCGCTCGGTGCCCGGTTACGAAACGATTCCGATCATGCTGCTGACCCGACAGTTCCCGACCGGGCTACCTACCGAGCTCTCTGACGTGGGCATTGTCCATTACCACGGTTCGGGCTTTGATCCGGAAGCGTTGCAGGCGGTCCATGCCGGCAGTGCCCGGCACATCATCGTGCTGGCTGCGGACGAATGCGACCCATATTCCGACAGCCTGACCTTCGACATCGCCCATCGCCTGAGCGAGCGCAACCTGGGCACCTTGACCACGGTGGAATGTGTCCGGGATGACAATCGAGCGCGCTTTAAAGCCCTGGGAATCCGCACCATTCTGCGACCGGTGCGAACCTACCCGGAGATCATGGTGCGCTCGGTGGTGGCGCCGGGTTCCGAAAAGGTGCTGGAGGATATGTTCAATTACGAGCATGACCACCCACACCGCTACGATCTGGCGCTGGATGACTTGAATTGGGCGGATATCGTCAGCGCCTTGGTCAGGCACGGGATAGGCACAGCGCTGGCCTATATCGATGAAGATGATGAAGTTATTTGTCACCCGCCGACAACGGAAGAAATCGAGGGCAAGGGTTTGATCGTGCTCGTGAAATCGGCCGACACACCGAGCGTCGAAAAGGTACAGGAAGCCCTGGACCGGTACCGCGAGTTCATAGCCAACTGGCACAAGGCCAGCGACGACAAAACCGCCGCCGGCTAGAACCTTTCACCGGCTTAAGCTGCCGCTAAGCGGATCTGCAGCAGGCCAAGGCTACCCCGGCTGGCCACCGCATCCACTGGGGCGCCCGCTGACAGTTCGGTCACCACCGCGTCCAACTGCTCCCGAAGACCTAATTCACTTGCCCGGGCCATGACCTGGGACAAATCGGCACGCGCTACCGGGTACGCCTCGTTTTTCAGCCAGGCCGTGCTCAGGCCTTCAAGGAAATCTTTGATAGACAGCGGCCCGCCGTCGTCACCGACCACAACGATGTCGGGCAGGTACTGGCCCGCCAGCAGGTAACCTTGCTCGGCCTTGCTGACCAGATTCAGCAACACCGGCACCGAGTCCGCCAGCTCCAGGGCACAGCGCAACAGCTCGTCGGCTGCCCCGGATTTCAATTCAAATTCCACCTCGTGCAATGGTCTTTCTTTATCGCCAGCGACGATGGCACCGCTGTCGACCGCCACTTCAATCTCAGCACCGTTCCGGCGGAGCATGAACACCTGGCGCTCGAAGTTGGTTTCAAACACCGGCTGCAACTGCTCGAGCGCTTGGTCGTTTGCCAGCGGGGTGTCGGCCAGCAACGTCAGATCAAGCGATGCACCTGGCACCGACCACTCCCATTCGTTCCGACGGTGTGCACCGGCGGAGAATTCCCCCTTGGTCTTCAGGGTCTGGATGAAGCGATCATCCTGCTGCCGCAGACGCAGCGCAATCTTGCGCGCATTCAAGGCCCCCGCCGGGGTATCGTAGTAACAGTTGCGCATCGTTTTCGCGCCCAGCGACTCAACGTCCGAACGCTGGGACAGCCAACTTGTCGCCTGCGCAAGGTTGTCCGCCGTGAGCGTCAGTTTAATTTCCAGCTCAACCGCCATACGTCTCCCACCAAATCTTAAAATTCGTCGCGCATCGCCCGTAGCGTGTGCGCGGATAGCTTGCCGTTCACTCCCCAGTTGTAGGGAAGGTCGGCCTCCACTTCATAACCCTGCGGCAGGTCCGGCCGATAACTCCGGACAAACTGCTCGACACCGCCAGCGGTCTCGAAGTCTTCTTCGAACCAATCGAAAATCGAAGACACCCTTACCTGTCGGTCGTCAGCGTCAATCAAGATCCCCTTGTATTCCTGGGCCAGAAACCGGCGGACCTGCTCGTCCAGCTGTTGATCGATTCGGGCAGCCACATAGGGCTCATGGCGCAGGTCCGGGCAGCTCAGGGAGGCGCAATTAATCGCCATGTGCACTCTTGGGTCGCCAAGAGCGCGCAAGACGTCGTGCTCCAAATAACTGAGGGTGACCTCCTGCCCCGCCACAATCCCGGCATCGTGCTTCCACACCGGGTTAACCAGCGAGCCCACCGAGCGCAGGCTGCGCAGCGGCCAGTTATCGAGCACCATGTCGATGGCAAGGATGTTGTAGGCGTTGAGGTAAAACGCCTTGCGCTGTTGAGTCGACTGCAAGCTTGCCTGCGGATAACTGGCCACCATCGCACGCAACCGGGACCAGCGCTCGTCTCCGGTCAACGCCGGATAATCCACCAGACGCACAGCTAGCCCGTCTTTCTTGCCTTCCTGCGTGTGATCATCCAGTAGCGCACTGTAGAGCTCTACTAGCTGATTCTCGGCGAGCTGGTCGCCATGGGCGTAATGCCAGAACAGAAACAATGACAGGAAGGACACAAGTTTGGTCAGATTGCGCATGGGCACACCGCAGAAGCAATTCACTCAAGCCCGTTAAGGTACCATGAAACATCAGGCATAAAAAAAGCCGACCCCTTGGGGTCGGCTCTTTCGAGTGTTACTCAGCTAATCGTCAGGATTGACGGATTAGAAGTAGTAAACACCACCAACGGCCAGAGCAGAACGCTCGCTCTCGTCGGCTACGCCGTATACGCCGTCGTCACCGCCACCCAGGTAGCCTTCAACGTAGACGTACATGTGGTCAGACAGGTTGTGCAGAGCCTGCAGAGTGATGGTGCTCTGCTCAGTGTCGTCTGCATCGTCAGCTACTGCCAGCTCGTAAGTGGCGGCAAACTGGTTCGGACCTACAGCGTAAACAGCGTGAACGCCGAACAGGTCGCCTACGTCCTTACGAGTCTGGAACTGACCAGTCAGGCTCAGAGCGTCCAGGCCAACAGTGGCACGCAGGCCGTAGGTGTTTTCGTTGTTAGCAGAACCGCCATCGTTGGAGTCCATGGCTACTGCCAGCTCCAGGTTGTCAACGGCGTAAGTGGCAGCCAGCTGGTACGGGTAGGTCTTCTCATCAGCGCGCTTGTCAGGCAGAGAAGCGTCGTCCAGGTCGCCGTTGATCTGAACAGCTGCGCCCAGAGTCAGGCCACCGAAAGACGGGGACTGGTACTGGATCAGGTCGCCTTCGCCAGTCTCGTAGCTGCCGCCGATGTTGAACGCAGCAAACTCGTAGAAGTTAGCGATCTTGTCGATGGCGCTTTCGTAGGTGGAGTCGTCAGAACCAACCCACAGCTGACCGAAGCTGTCGCCACGAACACCGATGTAAGCCTCATCTACGTCTTCCAGACCGGATTCACGGTCCTTGTCGTCAGCGGCCAGACCTTCCAGCTCCAGCTTGAAGAAACCAGTCAGGCCCGGAGCGATTTCGTGGTCGTGCTTAACACCGATGGTGGAACCGTTGTCAGCGTGCTCGAGGCCGTTTGCGCCGCCTTTCACGTCAGAATGGTAAACAACGTACTGGATGTTACCGTAAACTTCCGGCATTGAATCCATGCGAGCGGCCAGTTCAGAGGCGCTCTCCATAGCCATGGCGGAACCAGAGAAGGTCGCTGCTGCAACAGCAGATGCGATGAGCGTTTTTTTCATTTTGCGTCTTCCTTTTTGAGTTAACTCAGGTTTTAGCGACGGGTTCTTATCCCGATTTTTTAAGGCATGACCAGTCTTTGCTGGATGAGCCCGATTCTGTATTACCCCTGTGTCAATTTCGTTACACGCGGGATAACTTTTTTTCTAGTTATGGAGAACTGCTTCCCAGCAGATCTATTCAGCTCAGTCACTTACAGATCTTTCTTAAAGAACTGCATGATGAACCTGTTTTAATACAGGCTACCTGTTTTTGCAAACTTTTAGCGCTGCATTTTTAGCTCGTTTTGCACCAGAAACGCAAGCGTTTATGCGTTTTAGCGCTCAGAAGCCACCCGAATCATCTGTAACAATTTCGAGGCCATGTCTTTTTTATTCCAGCCTCTTCAACAACTTGCAGATTACAAACCCATGACAAGCCGGACCGACCTTGCGCTGGGGGCCATATCGCGCACCAAACAAAAACATCTATGGCTTGCTCGCCTCAACTTGGTGCATCAGGCCAAAATTAACGAATTCTTGCTCAGCCCTTAACCTCCAGCATGAAGGTGACCGGGCCGTCATTGAGCAACCGAACTTTCATGTCGGCGCCAAACCGGCCCTCGGCCACTCGGCCACTGCCCAACTCGGCTTCTGCGGCTGTTACGAAGAAGCGATACAACGACTCCGCCACATCGGGTGCGGCGGCGAGCGAGAACCCGGGGCGAGTACCCGAACTGGTATCGGCGGCCAACGTAAATTGGGGAACCACGAGAAGATCGCCACCGATGTCCAGCAAACTCCGGTTCATACGGCCCTGGTCATCGGGAAAGACTCGGTAGGTCAGAATTTTTCGGCACAGCTCCCTGGCCTGGGACTCGCCGTCACCTCGCTCCACCCCCAAGAGCAGCAGCAGCCCACCGTTGATGGCGCCAACCGTTTGATTGTTCACGGTAACACTGGCTTCCGATACGCGCTGGATAAGCCCTTTCATGCACTTCTCTGGGGTTGTTAATGCGGGAGATCGTTGAATGGCTAACGAGTCTATCGGCGGGATTAACGATCCGCAACCATCAAAAAGTACGATTAGCTCGCACTTTCTCCAGTTTTGGCGACGACCTCTTCGACACCGCGAATGAGGGCATCGACGATGGCCGGCTCGGAGGCAGCATGGCCAGCATCACGGATAATTCGCAATTCAGCGCCCGGCCAGGCTTTTTTCAGGGCCAGGGCATTGTCCAACGGACAGACCATGTCATAGCGTCCGTGCACGATGATGCCAGGAATGTCGGCCAGGTTGTGAGCCGCCCGAATGATCTGGTCAGGCTCAAGAAAGCCGCGGTTGATAAAGTAGTGGCATTCGATGCGCGCGAGGGCGATCGCCACGTGGGGATGGCCGAAGTGCTCGACCACGCGAGGGTTGGGATGCAGGGTGGCACAGCGCCCTTCCCAGATCGACCAGGTCTTGGCTGCCTGAATCTGCTCAAGCTCGTTGGTGCTGGTCAGCCGCTTGTAATAGGCCGCCACCATATCGCCCCGCTCCTCCACCGGGATGGTGGCCTCGAAATCCTGCCAGTAATCCGGGAACACGCGGCTGGCTCCTTCCTGATAGAACCATTGGACATCCTGTGGCCGGCACAGAAAAATGCCCCGTAACACCAGCCCCAGCACCCGGTCAGGATGTGCCTGGGCGTAAACCAGGCTCAGGGTGGAACCCCAACTGCCCCCGAACAGCAGCCATTTATCCACACCGAGAAAAGAACGCACCGTTTCCATATCTTCGACCAGCTTGTCGGTACGGTTGCCCTCTAACTCGGCCAGTGGCGATGAGCGGCCGGCACCGCGCTGATCCATCAGGATGATACGAAAGCGTTCGGCATCGAAGAACCGCCGCTGGTAATCCTCGCAACCGCCGCCCGGCCCACCATGCACCACCAGAACCGGAATACCATCCGGATTGCCGCTTTCCTCCACATAGAGCTCGTGCGGCGGGTCCACCGCAACGCGGTGCTGGGCATTCGGCTTGATGTCGGGGTACAGGGTGAGCATGTCGCCATCCAGGAAAAGGGGTTTAACCGGAGTTTAGCCGATACCAACAAAAAAGGCGGGCCACATGGGCCCGCCTTTTCGAAATTCCCGTGGGAATTTACTTCTTCTTGGCGCGCTTGCGCTCGTTCTCCGTCAACAACTTCTTGCGCAGGCGGATGGACTTGGGGGTCACCTCCACCAGCTCGTCGTCGTCAATGAACTCCAGCGCCTGCTCCAGAGTAAACTTGATCGGCGGAACCAGACCAATTACCTCGTCCTTTCCAGACGCACGCATGTTGTCCAGCTTCTTGCCCTTCGTCGGGTTCATAACCAGATCGTTGTCACGGCTGTGGATACCACAAAGCTGGCCTTCGTAGATCTCATCACCCGGGTCCAGGAACAGCTTGCCGCGGCTCTGCAGGGTTTCCAGCGAGTAGGTCAGCGCAGTACCAGTGGCCATGGATACCAGAACGCCGTTCTGGCGGCTGGTTACATCGCCCTCTTTAATCGGACCATAGTGGCTGAAGGTAGAGGTCAGAATACCGGTGCCCGAGGTCATGGTCAGGAAGGTATTCCGGAAACCGATCAGGCCACGGGCCGGGATGGTGTAGTCAAGACGCATGCGGCCCTTGCCATCCGGAACCATGTTGGTCAGCTCACCCTTACGCAGGCCCATCTGCTCCATGACTGAGCCCTGGTGCTGCTCTTCGATGTCGACGATGACATTCTCATACGGCTCTTGCCGCACACCGTCGATTTCACGGATGACCACCTCGGGCCGGCCTACCGCCAGTTCGAAGTTTTCACGACGCATGTTCTCGATGAGTACCGACAGGTGCAGCTCACCACGGCCGGAGACCTTGAACTTGTCCGCCGAGTCACCTTCCTCGACACGCAGGGCGACGTTGTGCAGCAGCTCTTTTTCCAGACGCTCTTTGATGTTGCGGCTGGTCACGTACTTGCCTTCCTTGCCGGCAAACGGGGAATCGTTCACCTGGAAGGTCATGGAGACGGTCGGCTCGTCTACGGTCAGCGCCGGCAGCGCCTCGACCTGGGCCGGGTCACAGAGGGTGTCGGAAATGAACAGCTCGTCCATACCACTGACGCACACGATGTCGCCTGCCTGGGCCTCATCCACCTCAACCCGCTGCAGACCGGAATGGCCCATGATTTTCAGGATACGGCCATTGCGCTTCTTGCCATCGGCGCCGATGGCAGTCACCGGGGAGTTGGTTTTCACCTTGCCGCGCATGATGCGGCCGATGCCGATCACGCCCAGGAAGCTGTTGTAGTCCAGCTGGGAAATCTGCATCTGGAACGGGCCGTCCAGATCAACGTTCGGTGCCGGTACGTGGTCGACAATTGCCTGGAACACAGCGTCCATGTTGTCGTCCAGATTCTCGTGGTCGGTACCGGCGATGCCGTTCAGGGCGCTGGCGTAAACAATCGGGAAGTCCAGCTGTTCCTCGGTGGCACCCAGGGCATCGAACAGATCGAACACCTGGTCAACCACCCAGTCCGGACGCGCACCCGGGCGGTCGATCTTGTTCACCACCACGATCGGGCGCAGGCCCGCAGCGAAGGCCTTCTGGGTAACAAATCGGGTTTGCGGCATGGGGCCGTCGATGGAATCCACCACCAGCAGCACGCAGTCCACCATGCTCATCACCCGCTCCACTTCGCCGCCAAAATCGGCGTGCCCCGGGGTATCGACGATGTTGATGTCGTAGTCTTTCCACTTCAGGGCCGTGTTCTTGGCCAGAATGGTGATGCCACGCTCTTTTTCCTGGTCGTTGGAATCCATGACACGCTCGTTCTCGAGCTCTTTTCGGTCCAAGGTGCCAGACTGGCGCAGCAGCTTGTCAACGAGGGTCGTCTTACCATGGTCGACGTGCGCGATGATGGCGATATTACGAAGCTTTTCAATCACAACAATAATCCTGCGGCATGCTTGCGATGACCTGAGAGGGTCTTAAGGAGGTCATACCTCTCACATGCCGTCTCAAATCCTTAAAGTGAACCCATTGTCCGATACCGGGCGGCATCGGCGCCTCCCTTTTTACTAAATGGATGGGGAAGCAAATGAGGCGGCGCGCAGTATATCGAAAAGTCCACACTGTTAATATGCAGAAAAGCGACTATATTTTGCACAGATCAGGCGCACCACAAACGCGCAAAATGATGTCAGCGCGCACCATTTTGGTGCTCACGGCACCCCAAGTTCAGCAGGCTGAAATGTCAGTTATGCCCCAAATGGGGCTCCAAGCCGCATCACTGCGCAGTCCTGGCGCATGCCCTAAAAATTGGCAAGCGCCTTGCTTTAACGAAATCAGCCGAAATTTGCAGGTAAGTGCCAAAGCCTTTTGCTAAGCTGCGCTTTCCTGAAAAGAAGATCGGATACCAGCCTGGCTGATCGATCCGGCATAACGAACATGAATACGCCCGCCCGAGCGGGATAACTAACGGAGCATGCACAATGTCCAAGACAGTTGATTTGATCAAAGAACACGAAGTGAAGTGGGTTGACCTGCGCTTCACCGACAGCCGTGGTAAAGAGCAGCACGTGACCCTGCCTGCTTCCGAGGTGGACGAGGATTTCTTCGCCGATGGCAAGATGTTCGACGGTTCTTCAATCGCTGGCTGGAAAGGCATCAACGAATCCGACATGATCCTGATGCCGGACGACTCCACTTCCGTCCTGGACCCGTTCACCGAAGAAACCACTCTTAACATCACCTGCGACATCGTTGAGCCTTCAACCATGCAGGGTTACGAGCGCGACCCGCGTTCCGTTGCCCGTCGCGCGGAAGAGTACCTGAAGTCCACCGGCATCGCCGACGGCGCCCTGTTCGGCCCGGAGCCCGAGTTCTTCGTATTCGACTCGGTCAAGTGGGAAGTGGACATGAAAGG